>JALTEO010000172.1 GCA_027073875.1 Bacteroidales bacterium | reverse complement strand
CTATTGTCAGTATCCTTTAATATCTTCTCGCAAAATGACAGCTTACAGACGAAACCGGAAGTGAATGATAAACATACAGTTTTTGCAAATATTTTTACCGGTGCTTACTATAATTTTAATACCATACGACCCAATGCCGGATTTGATTTATCTACGGCTTTACTAGGTTATTCATACAAGAAAAGTAATACTTTAAAATTTACTTTAATTTACGATGTTACCAGAACAACAAGCGGCATCTCCGTAACCGACTCTACCGGAAACAATTACAATGTTCTTTATTTTGAAGGCAGCTCATATACGGCTTTCTTAAAAATGGCTGAAATTAAATGGCAGTTTTCAAAAAAGATATCCTTATCAGCAGGACAATTACTTAATGAACAATATCTTACAGTTACAGATAAATTTTGGAAACATCGCTATGTATTAACCACAATGCAAGAGCTTTACAGAATGGGTTATCCGGCAGATTTTGGGTTAAGATTTGAATACAAAGACGAAAAAACCTTTGCTTTGTCATTAGGTGCGGTAAATGGTGATGGACCATTTAGGAAACAAGATGATAATGCTGTGATTGAATATACGACTAATCTTGAAATTTATTATATCAAAAATTTATTGATTAAGGCATTTGTATCTTTAACGCCGGCAACATTTGATGTTAAAAACAATCTAAAAACCGTATTTTCCGGATTTTTAGCTTACAAGGTCGATAAATATAGAATAGGTACAGAATATTCATACACAAACAATGTTAACTTTAATCCGCTTGTATATTCAGGATTTTCAATTTTTGCGATGTATGATATAACTAATAAATTTGAAGTCTTCGGCAGATACGATTATATAGATAACTCAAAAGTCATCCGGCTAAATAACACTTGTGTAGCAGGCATTCAATACGAACCGGAAAAGAATCTTTTTTTATCGTTAAATTATCGTTTTTGGTCGGCTTTAGAAATGCAACAAGTCTATTTTAATATGGGCGTTAAATTTTAGAGTATATCACGCTCCGGAACGACATTAAATACCTCTAAATATTTCTGCTTGTTTGCCTCAACGGAATATTTCTCCACAACTGTTTGTCTGCCGGCTTTCCCGAGTTTTTGTCGCAAACCGGGATTTTCAATCAAAAGGGAAATTTTTTCAATCCACTCTTCTTCGGTTGAAGCCAAAAAACCATTTACGCCATCTTGAATAATCTCGGTATTAACCCCTACGGGCGACATTATTGTCGGTATTTCCAATGCCATATAAGTCAGCCCTTTAAGTCCGCATTTCCCTTTTGCCCATTTATCATCGGGCAATGGCATAATACCTATATCAAACGCCCTTAATTCTTCCACTTCCCTGTCGGGCATCCACTTTATCCCCTTAATTCCAAGGACATCATTTAAATATTGCTCATTTCCAATTAACTTGAAAGACACTTTCCGACCGTATTTTTCCTTAATCCGTTTTAAAACAGGGACAATTACTTCAAAATGTTTAACCGTAGTTTGGCTGCCACTCCAACCGATACACACGGAGTCATTATTGTTCCATTCTTTTTTCTCCGGAACAAAAAGCAAAGTATCTACCGTTGTAGGAATAACCGTAACATTGGGGTTAAACCAAGCAGCATAATCAGCTAAAAATGAATTACCTGCTATTACATAATGTGCAAGTGCTATTATTCGCTCCGTTTTCTGATAGTCTTTGAGCCATTCCAGATTTTTATTTGCTTCCGATACATTAGGCAACCAAATGGCATCATCGAAGTCAAAAATTAATTTTGATTTTTTGGCAAAACGCCGTTCAAAAAAGGTGGTTCCAATAAAGATAGCTTCCCGCTGCACGAAAACAATATCGTATTTTGAAGCTCTGCGAACATCGCGTAACCGAATCCATAGAAATTTAAGCAATAAAAGCGTTTTGGCAATTAAATTTCCTTTGGAATAAAACACTTTATCGGTTTCCGGTGTTATCAAATGAGAAAAAGTACATTCGTATCCATTGCGTTCAAAATAGTCAATATACCGCTCAATTCTAAACCGTTGGCTCGGCGAACGATCACGATAGAAAGGGACGATAAACAGTATTTTTCTATTTTTCTTCAAACTTCAATAATAAAATTCTCAAGTAAACACTAAATTTATTTCTACAAAATAGTAGCGACATTTTTTTAATTATTTGTAATATTCAGCAATGAATTAAGCCAAACAAATTCAAGGGTTAATTTCATTTTTCAAGTTTTTAATATCCTGTTCTAATTCCTTCAGACTCTTTTCTTTTTCAATAATATTTTGCCTGTCTTTAAACTTATGGTATTCATTTTCGGCTTTTTCAACGGCTTGTTTATGAGTTATCTTCCCTGCGTGTTCAAGTAGCTCTCTGCCATTCATTTTAAGTATAACATCCAATCTCTCAATCCAGTCTTTCATATACATAGGCGTATGTTGCTGTGCCATTGTTTCAGCAAAGGCAAGAAATTGCTCAACCAAAAGTCCCAATAATTTTATTTCATCTTCGTTTAAGTAATTTTTGGCAATACTCACATCCAATTTACTAATTTTTGATGGTTTATCTTTGTCAAAAGATTGCATTCCTAATAAAGGTAAACTTGCATCTACTCTACGATAAACCAACTCAGCAGCCGTTTGTTGGCTAATTGCCCAAAGCAATTTATTCTGCAC
>JALTEO010000171.1 GCA_027073875.1 Bacteroidales bacterium | reverse complement strand
GTACTTAATTAAGTGGGAAATTTTGTTTATTTATATAAATAAATACGAAAAAACTGATATTAGATTCTCGGGATAGCAGCCAATAATTTTTTCGTGTAATCTTGTTGCGGGTTTAAATAGATTTGCTTCGTTTCATTGATTTCAACCAGTTTCCCTGATTCCATCACCATTATTCTGTCTGACATATACTTAACAACCGACAAGTCGTGGGAAATAAAAATGTAAGTCAAGCCTAGTTGTTGCTTTAAATCATTCAACAGATTTAAGATTTGTGACTGGACAGACACATCAAGTGCCGATACCGATTCGTCACAAATAATAAATTCCGGTTCCAGAGCCAATGCCCGTGCAATAACGATGCGTTGCCGCTGCCCACCGGACAATTCGTGTGGATAACGAGAAAAAAAACTGTCGTCTAATCCGACTTGGTGAAGCAGTGTCAAGACTTTTTCTTTTCGTTCCTTTTTGGTTTTTCCGATATGGTGAACCTGCATTACTTCTAAAATAGCTTCACCGATTAGCATTCGCGGATTTAGTGATGCATAAGGGTCTTGAAAAATGAGTTGTACCCGTTTTCTAAAATCATTCTCCTGATTTCTTCCCATACTGTTTACGGATTGTCCGTTAAACAAAATTTCGCCCTCACCGGATTTTATCAGTTGTATCAGTGTTCTGCCGAGGGTTGTTTTTCCACAGCCCGACTCACCAACCAAACCAAGTGTTTCGCCCTTGTAAACAGAAAATGATACGGCTTTAACCGCTTGAAACGATTTTACCGTTTTGCCAAACAGATTTCGTTTCAACGAATAAGTTACCGACAAATCTTTAACTTCAAGAACCGTCTTTGTTTTATCAACGGCTGAGACAATAAGTTTTTCGGACAGTGTTTTGTTATCTAAAAAATCTTGCACGGTGGGCAATTTTTTTCGTTCCATTTCTAATGTCGGACGGCAAGACATAAGCCCTTTTGTGTAAGGGTGTTGTGGCGATTTCAGTATTTGCTGAACTGTTCCGGTTTCTATTAATTCCCCTTGATACAGAACCAATAACTTGTCGGAAATTTCAGCTAAAACACCAATATCGTGCGAAATAAAAATGACTGTCAAGTTTCGTTGTTGCTGAATTTGTTTCAATAAGTCCAAAATACTTTTTTGAACGGTTACATCAAGGGCGGTTGTCGGTTCGTCGGCAATAAGCAGTTCAGGTTCCGATGCCAATGCCATGGCAATCATTACGCGTTGTTTTTGTCCGCCGGAAACTTCGTGAGGATAACTGTTAAATATTTTTTCTGGATTAGGCAGTTTCACTTCTTCAAAAAGGGAAATAGTTTTTTCTTTGGCTTTTTCGTAAGACAGTTTCAGGTTTTCTATAATGGTTTCTGTAACTTGTTTTCCTAATTTAAGTGTCGGATTAAAAGATGTCATGGGTTCCTGAAAAATCATAGCAACTTTTTCTCCTCTAACGGTTTCTTTCTCTCTTGGGGTTAATGACAGCCAGTCAATCGTATTTTCTTCATCGAAAAAATAAACTTTTCCTTGCTCTATGATGGCATTTTTTGGTAATAAGTGCATTAGTGTAAGGGCGGTTAATGATTTGCCGGAACCCGATTCGCCCAAAATACCCAAAACTTTTCCTTTCGGGATTTCGAACGATAAATTGTCAATGACCTTGCGAATTTTACCGTCATTTTTAAAGCTAATGGACAAGTTTTGTATTTCAACTAAATTATTCAATATTTTAACCTTAGCGTTTTAAGAATTGTCAATTTATCTTTTTCCAGTTGATTGCGTAATGTGGCAATATCATTAAATTTTTGTTCGTTACGAATTTTTTCTAAAAGTGAAATAGTGATATTTTCACCGTAAATGCGATGATTGAAATCAAAAATGTGGACTTCAATAAATAATTTCTCCGTATCCGAATTGACTGTCGGTTTGTCGCCAATATTGACCATACCATAATGGATATCGCCGTTTCTACAGATAACCCGTGCAGAATAAACGCCTTTTGCAGGAATTAACTTTTCCGGTGGAAATTTCAGATTTGCCGTGGGGAAACCGAGTTTGGTCCCTAATTTCTCTCCTTTAATAACGGTGCCGGTAAGTGTGTAATGATAGCCGAGAAACTTGTTTGCCGTTTTAATGTTGCCTGCTGCCAGTGCCTCACGGATTTTGGTAGAACTGATATTAACATTGTCCGATTGCAGGGCAGAAACCTTGACTGCCTTAAAGTTAAGGGTTTTTCCTAACCTGCTGACCAATTCAAAATCACCGTGCCTGTTTTTCCCGAAATGATGGTCGTAGCCCACAATAAAAACCTTGAAATGTAATTTTTCGAAAAGCAAGTTCTTAACAAAGTCTTCAGGGGAGAGTACAGAAAATTCTCTGGTAAATGGTAATACAATAATATGGTCAATGCCAGAGTTTTGTATGATGGCAAGTTTTTCATCCAATGTGTTCAGCAGCGAAACGGGATTATCGGAAACCACTGACCGTGGATGTGGCCAAAAAGTAATTACAACGGATTCGCCACCAATATTTTTGGCTTGACGGGTCAGTTCTTTTAAAATGGTTTGGTGTCCTAAATGAACACCATCGAGCATCCCGACAGTTATTGCGGGGTTTTTGATGTTATGAACCGTATCGAAACCGTGATGTGTTTTCACCGTTTTTTTTGACA
>JALTEO010000170.1 GCA_027073875.1 Bacteroidales bacterium | reverse complement strand
GGTAACGAAACAATAATTTTTGCATCGGGATATTTTTTTGCCATTTCAGCCGTATGAAATAAACGAACAAGATTCTTACCCTCCGGAATGCCACCGGCACCAAGCATAATAATATAATCCGGCTTTTTGTTCAATACCGGAACATTTGTTCCTAAATGATATCGCATCCAGAACGGCAGAGAAGTAAATGCCATTACCATAAGCACAAAAAAGATTGCCCCTAACGAAATAGCAGAGATTCGTAATATTTTAAACAATAGGTTTCTCATCATTTTACCGGATGGCAAAGTTAACTAAAAACCGGAGATTGTCAACTTATGAAGTAAGACCTTTGCAAAACTTCTGATTTTGTCATCCTGAACGCAGTGAAGAATCTGTAAGTAATTGCCATATAGTGTGTTGAGACTCTTCACTGCGTTCAGAATGACAGCTTTTTTTAGGGTTTTGCAAAGGTCTTATATTTTATAACCGTACTAAAGCAATGAGTCTATTGAACTTCAGTTATTTGATTGTACTGAGTAGTAACTCTTTTTTATTTTTGATGATTTTATGACTTTCTACTCAATGTTTCTTTCATCTCGTAGAAACTCTCAAAAAGGTCGTGGGTTGAGAAAATAAGAATTTTCAGTTCATAAATAATATCAAAAAACAATACATTTGCCCGTGTGGAAGTCGAGATATTCTGATGTTTCATAAACTTAATATGTGACTTGCGAATATCCTTAATTTTTTGAATTATTTGATCTCTTATTGTCTCCATTTCCGTTGTCTTTGGCGGCGTCTCAGTAGAAAAATCACGCGTAATTTCATCTAAATAATTACTGTAATCGTTAAACAACTCTTGCAAATCATTTATCTGCCCATACGACATTGGTTTATGATTATTATTCAAATGATCAAATACCGGTGTAATAATATGTTTCAAACTGTTGTTCATCTGTTTAAACGATAGTGTCAGTTCCATATAACTATTAGTATCATCAATATTTTCAATATTATTAATGTTCATCACAGCATCTTGTAAGTGATGTTTACTTTTTTTAATTACTTCGTTATATATTTTCAGTCCTTTTTTTATTTCATGCAAATTATTTTGGCT
Organism: Bacteroidales bacterium; assembly: GCA_027073875.1. GTDB lineage: Bacteria > Bacteroidota > Bacteroidia > Bacteroidales > JALTDM01 > JALTEO01. The sequence goes on along the minus strand of JALTEO010000170.1, from coordinate 7,802 downwards.
AATACCATTAATAATAATGTGTAATATCTCTTTTATATTCACAAATGTAACATTGATGATTTGGAGAATATGCTCAAAAAAGTCTGCTTTATTTGTAATTTTTTCGGCAGAAGACTCAACCGTTTCAGCTTGTTTTTCTTGTATCCTACGATGAATTGCTTTTGTACGAATAATTAAAAACATTGCAAAGGCAAAAAATGTGAACAATGCCACAAAAGTTCCCAGAGAAATCAATACCGCAATAATAAATGCCGTTGTAAATGCAATTAAAGCCGTTAAGAACCATCCACCGATAACTGCAAAAACACCGGTAACACGATATACAGCACTATCGCCTCCCCATGCCTTGTCGGCAAGAGAAGTACCCATTGCCACCATAAAAGTAACATAAGTTGTTGACAAAGGCAATTTATTAGTCGTCGCAATAGATATTAACACACTGGCAACCATAAGATTAACTGATGCCCGCAAAAGGTCAAATGCTTTTCCGTCTTTTTTGTCGGTAATTTTGCTTGTTGAAAATTGTTTTTTAACAAAGATTCTTACCGGCTGTGGTGTCAAGGAGTATAGAAATTTATTTATTCCATTACCCCAACGAACGATAATCCGTGCTGTAAGCGAAGTTCCAAAGCGTTCATATCCTTCACTCTGGCGACTCAAATCCACTGCGGTCTTAATGACTGATTTTGCCTTTTTTGAGACAAAAAGTGTAGCAATCATAATACCTCCGGCAATCAGCAAATACCATAGGTTTACCGGCAATTTGCCCGACAATGAGGTCATCAAATAACTCGTAGCACCTACACCGTGAGCATTTGCAACAAAGTCAGTATAAGCATTCAGTCCTGCTAAAGGCACGCCGATAAAATTAACTAAATCATTACCCGCAAAAGCCATGGCAAGGGCAAAAGTTCCAAGAATAACAGTAAACCTCATGACATTGATTCGGAATGTCCAAATCAATAACTGAAAAATTAAAGTCCATGCAAGAATGCTAAAAAGGAAAAAATACCCCAGATTGTTCAAAAATAAATCTGTCACATCTTGCGACACAAACGAAGCATGTTTTAATCCCTTGAGAAATAAGAAATAAGTAATAAAAGTTGTTACAATAGCTCCCCACAACGACCCTAAATATTTCATCAATTTATCATAGTGGAAAGAAAAAATCAACCGGCTGAAGAATTGAATAATCCATCCCGTAAAGAAAGCAACGAAGATAGAAAGGAGAATTCCCAAAATAATTTTCAAAGCATTTGCAGAGTTAATATATTGCGATAAAGGTAATGATGTATCGTGATGATAATAAATCCGCATAAAAGCAATGGCAACAGCTGCTCCGAGTAAATCAAAAACAATAGAAACCGTTGTTGATGTAGGTAATCCCAAAGTATTAAACAAATCAAGAATAATGACATCAGCAATCATTACGGCAACGAAAATAAAAATAATTTCCTGAAAATTAAAGTATTGCGGATTAAAAATTCCCTTTCGTGCCACTTCCATCATCCCTTCGGAAAATATAGCTCCGAGAATAACACCTAAGCCGGCAATAATCAATATTGTTTTATAGCGTGCAACCTTAGCACCTACAGCAGAATTCAAAAAATTAACAGCATCATTTGCAACGCCAATTGTCAAATCTATTGCTGCAAGAGTAATCAATAAAATAATAATAATGAGATAAATAGACATTTCTTTTCTGTATTTAATTTTCAGCTAAATAAATCGTTTTCTTTTAACTTATTTTTAGTTTAACATTAAGTTAATGTTAAGTTATTGTTAAGTCAAATTCTTTCATATTGAAAGAAAGAAATTATTATAACTCCCCTACAATAAAAAAACTATTTTTGTGTTTGTGAATAAAAGATTTTTCTTGAAAGTACTTACAGCTATCATACTGATTTTTATATCATTTCCTCTTTTCTCACAAAGAGCTTTACCTAAAAATTTGCCCAAATATGACCAACAAAAAATGCATTTTGGGATGGCATTAGGTATTAATACCATGGATTTTACCATTCACAATTCACCTGATTTTTTCCACCTTGACAGCATTTATTCCATTGAGAATCGCAGAAATGTCGGATTCAATATTAATATTATTGCTAACTACAACATTATTCCAAAACTTTCTATCCGGTGTTTACCCGGCTTAAATTTTGGTCAACGAAATCTTGAATATGAAGTCCTTACACAAGATTCTATTTTTAAAAAAGTAGATATGATGTTGGAATCTACATTTTTAGATGTTCCTGTTCTTTTTAAGTATAAATCGGACAGATTAAATAATTTTCGTGCCTATGTTATCGGAGGAGGTGCTTTCAGATACGATTTAGCAGCACGAAATTTTATTGACCCTGGAGAACGACCTAAAGTCCGTTTACGAAAAACTGATTGGTACTACGAAGTAGGATTTGGCACTGATTTCTTTCTAGAATATTTTAAATTTGCCATGGAAATAAAATATACTGTAGGTATTCGCAATGTTTTGGTACCGGATGAAACACAGTTTACCTCATCTATTGAACGAATGAATTCCAAAATGCTGATTATTTCTTTACTTTTTGAAGGAAGTGATGCCAGCAATTTCTTTAGTTTCTTTGATCGCAGTAAACGAAAAGGGAAAAAATAAAAATGAATTTTCTTGACTTACCAAAGGACCGTACACCCATTGAAATTCCATCCTTTCCGTTTTCAATAAATTATCAAACACCTTTGTTTTTTTTGGGTTCTTGCTTCTCTGATAATATTGGCAGTCAACTTGAGTATTTTAAGTTTCCTGTTCTAATTAATCCACTTGGAACCATTTATAATCCGGTATCAATTTTAAATACACTACAAATTATCAATGAGCAAAAGCAATTCACAGAAAAAGATTTAATATTTTCCGGCAGTAAATATTTTCATTATTCGTTTAACACTTTATTCTCAAGCAACAATTCTAAAAGCACAATAGACAAAATAAATATTGCTGTTCAGTCGGCTCATGATTTTTTCCAAAAAGCTGAAATCATTTTTATCACACTCGGTACTTCTTTTGCTTATCAGCTAAAAACAACAGGCAAAATTGTTTCTAATTGCCACAAGCAACCGGCTTCTTTATTTAATCGTTCCTTATTAGACACAAACACTATCAAAAATTCGCTCGAAACTATTCTGAAAATTACCGGAGAAAATAAAAAAGTGGTGTTTACAATCAGTCCTATCCGTCATCTGAAAGATGGATTGACAGAAAACCAACGAAGCAAAGCACAATTGATTTCTGCTGTTCATCAGGTAATTGAAAACTATCCCAACACTTTTTATTTTCCTGCCTACGAAATAATGATGGATGATCTCCGTGATTACCGGTATTACGATGAATCGTTAACACATCTGAGTACTACTGCCATCCAATATATTTTCTATCACTTTGCAAAAAGTTTAATTGATAAGACTGGTTTCCCCGTGATGCAAGATGTTGATAAAATCAAGAGAATGTTACAGCATAAAATTACCGATGTTTCAAATATAAATGATTGGAGAGATAAGCTGAATAATACGATTAATCAACTGGCAAAAAAATACCCGTTCCTTGATTTCTCTAAAGAACGGGCATTAATATTTCATTAATTAAGACAAATGCAGGAAAAACCCCGAAACAAAGTTTCGAGGGCGGGCAAGTTCAGGATGACACTTCTTTTTATAAATCTGTCATTCTTTTACGCGCTGAATAATTAATTTTTAGTGCATTAATCTTACGAAGTTCTTGTTTTACATCGGTAACAATTCCCATTGTTACATCCTCGTCAACTTTGAGCGATGTAGTTAACAAAGGTACTTCCTTTTCGTCGTGAGCTTCGCGTTGGTTGATAATGTATTGTTGAATATCTGAAACCTGAGCAAAAGCATCATTTAACTGAATACGGGGTTCTGTTCCAAAAAAGCTACGATATGCCTTTAATGGCTTACCTATATAAATATAACTTACCAGTGATTTCTTTTCCAACTTCTGTAACTCAGTAGCTTCAGGCACCTGTACTTTAATTTTAAGCTCAACCTCTCGCATTACTGTCGTTACCATAAAAAAGAATAACAACATAAAAATAATATCAGGCAACGAAGCAGTAGAGATTGCCGGATTACTTTTTTTCTTTTTGCTTGAGAATTTTGACATTTTATTTTTTCCCTCCTATATTTTTAGGTTCAGCTTCGGAAATGCGTTGTGGATAAATTTTCTTAATGGCTTTCTGCTGGTCTTCTTTTAAGTCTTTAAAAGATTTTCCGAATTTTTGCATAGCCAACTCATCACGCAATTCATTATAGGCAGCAACCAATTCATTTTGAACCGCTATATAAGTTTTATAACTTGTACCACGATCGTTTTGAAGCGAAATAATGCCTTTTGAAACAGGATAAGTACCGAAATATTTGACCTCGGTAGGTTTCTTTTCGGGCAAATCCGCTTTATCCAATGGGTTGGCAATAAACTCTTTTGCTTTATTCTTTAAATCACGCACTTGTGTCAATTCGCCTTCCACCAATAATTGATTATGACTATTAATCAATACCACAAATACATTTCGTTCTTTAATTTTATTATTATCTTGTTGTTGATTTTTATCCGGCATAGGAGGTAATTTCCTTGCTAAACCGGTATCGGTATCCATGGTGGTGGCAACCAAGAAAAAGATAAGCAAAAGAAAGGCAATATCTGCCATTGACCCTGCATTGATTTCTTGAAGTTCTCGTTTTGCCATATTGTTAATTTTTAAAAGGCAACGACACCAATTAGTATCATTGCCTTAATAATTTTATTTAAATGCACTGGAAATTTCAGAATAAAGAATTGCTATTATGGAGAGAGAGAACAAGATGTACATTGTGTAAAGTCCTGTTCCCACTGCTTTTAATGTTCCGGGAACATTATCTGTTCCTGTGTAACCGGAAATATGCATTACTTGATCGGAAGCCAAGAAATAACTAATTAATACAATTATTCCTATAAGTACAAGTCCAATAATAATACTTATTGCTCCTTTTGGATTAGTAATTAAGTATATAATTGGGAACACAATAGAAGCGATAGCAGCGATTCCAAAGTAAATATATGCAAGGTCTAATATTGGTTCTTCGGATACCGCACCTAAGTAATATAGAATTACCAATAGGGCACCTAATCCCAAAAGAACATACATCGTATAAGATGTTAACTTAGATAATTTCATGATTATTTAGTTTTTAGCATTGAATTTTACTAATAAGTCCAACAGAGTAATAGAAGCATCTTCCATGTGATTAACGATAGAATCAATTTTAGAAACGATATAGTTATAGAAAATCTGAAGGATAATAGCAACAATCAAACCGGATACTGTGGTAATCAAAGCCACTTTAATACCACCGGCTACCAATGCCGGAGAAATACTACCGGCTGCTTGAATGGAATCGAAAGCACCAATCATACCAATTACAGTTCCCATGAAACCAAGCATTGGAGCTAAAGCAATAAATAGTGCAATCCATGTTAATCCTCTTTCCATTAATCCCATTTGGACACTACCATATGACATAACAGCTTTTTCGACCATTTCCAAGTCTTTACTTTCTTCATACCTCATAAAGCCCTGATAAAAAATACTGGCAATAGGTCCTTTCGTATTTTTACATAACTCTTTTGCACCTTCCAAACCATTAGAATTCAAAGCATCTTCAACTTGTTCTACAAACTTCTGCGTATTGATAGAAGCCAAATTCAGGTACAAGATTCTTTCAATAGCTAAAGCCAAACCTAAGATTAAAGACAATAAAATTAATGCCATAAATCCGGGACCACCTTCAATAAACTTTTGTTTAATCTGGTATGCCATACCGGCTTTGTCCGGCACATCAGTAGCAGCAGTAGTAGCTGCTTCTTTTGTCGTGTCTTTAACTGTTTTCTGTACAGCTGTTTGTTGAGTTGAGTCATTCTGAACCACTGTAGTATCATTACTGGTGGCAGTAGAGTCTTGTCCAAACATAACATTGTTTGAAAAGAATAATAGTGTGAAAACACCGATTAATGCAACAATTTTCTTCATAGTAAAAATTGATTAAATTATTAAATTTTGATAAATAGCGGAGAAAGAGGGATTCGAACCCCCGAACCGGTTGCCCGATTACATGTACTCCAAACATGCGCCTTCGACCACTCGGCCATTTCTCCTAATTAAAAGAACTTTTTAAGAGCCGCTAAATTAAAAAAAATATATAAGATACAACATTTTTTTAAATTTATTTTCTTTCAAAAATTTTCAGAGCATTGGCGGTTGTAATTTCTGCAACCTCTTGAACAGAACGACCTGTTATTTCTGCCACTTTTCTGCCAATCAACGGAATGTAAGCACTTTTATTTCGTTTACCGCGATATGGAACAGGTGCTAAATATGGGGAGTCCGTTTCTAAAACAATATGTGATAACGGTATTTTCTGCAAAATATTTGGCAAAGGTGATTTTTTGAAAGTTGCTATTCCTCCTATTCCCAGTAAAAATCCAAGATTTATGGCGTGTAGTGCTTGTTCATAGGTTCCTGTAAAACAATGAAAAATTCCGAAAAGCTCAGGGCTATTTACTTTTTTGATAACACTAAAAACCTCATCAAAAGCATCACGAATATGAATAATAGCCGGCAACTGATGTTTTTTTGCCCAATTTAATTGCATTTCAAAAGCAATCATTTGCTCTGCCTTGAAAGTTTTGTCCCAATACAAATCAATTCCAATCTCTCCGATACCGTAAAACTTTTCTTTTGACAGCCATTTTTCTATAATAGCTAATTTTGATTCAAAATTTTTATCAACTGACTCCGGATGCAAACCAATCATCGGAAAACAATTTTCCGGAAATTGAGTAGTTGTTTTTAATAAAGGACTGATTGATTGCTCATCAATATTAGGGAAAAACATTTTGCTGACCCCCATCTCAATACTTTCATTGATAATAGCCACCCTGTCTTTATCAAATTCTTTGAGATAAAGATGGGTATGTGTATCAACCCACATCACTACAAAATGAGCATGGCATCACCGTAAGTACCAAAATGGTATTTTTCTTTAACCGCCACCTTATACGCTTCCATCAAAAATTCATAACCGGCAAAAGCTGAGACATTTACTATCATTAATGAGTAGGGAAAATGAAAATTAGAAATCATTCTTGTGGGAATATTCACTTCGTAGGGCGGTTGTATAAATTTACTGGTCCATCCTTCATAAGGTGTTACGCGATGAGTGGTAGTAATAGGTGTTTCAATAGCTCTTAGAACGGTTGTTCCAACTGCACAAACATTGTGTTCGTTATCAAGTGTCTTATTAATTTTTTCAGCGGTTTCTTCGGATAAAATCATTTCTTCGGAGTCAATCTTGTGTTTTCTCAGGTCTTCCACATTGATTTCCCTGAAATTCCCCAATCCGGCATGTAGCGTAATCTCAGCCAAATCCACACCTTTTATTTCCAATCGTTTTAACAGTTCACGGCTAAAGTGCATTCCTGCACTGGGAGCAGCTACTGCACCAATATGTTTGGCAAAAACGGTTTGATACCGTTCAAAATCTAATTTTTCTACAGGTCTGTTAATAAATTTTGGAACCGGAGCTTCTCCTAATTGATATAGTTTTTTCTTAAAATCCTCATAAGGACCGGGAAAATGGAAACGAATTGTTCTTCCTCTGGATGTTGTATTATCAATAACTTCAGCGACTAAATCATTATTTTTACCAAAGAACAGTTTATTTCCAATTCTAATTTTTCGGGCAGGATCTACCAGCACATCCCACATTTT
>JALTEO010000169.1 GCA_027073875.1 Bacteroidales bacterium | reverse complement strand
GATTCTCCGGGTGGCCCCGGGAAAAACATAATCGTACGTCTGAAACGTATTGACTGTTGCCGGTTGGTCGAAATAATAAGTCCTGTCCTGTATTTTCAGGTATTTCCGCTCGTAAACTTCTTGTACGGAAGGGAATAGCAAGTGCAACGTTCCTCCGCTGGAAGCTATCTTCATGTCGTACCCCGAATGGATCATAATGAACCAGGAAAACAGCAGGGCATGTTGCCTGTTGCCGGGTACCAGTGACCGGGCAGCTTGTTTCACCAATTGGAAGTAGCCCCAGTCGTTGAGGGCAAGATGTTGTTTGGTTTGCAACAGCCCTTTTACCAGCGGGCCATAATTGGTATGACTGTATTGCATCCACCATTTGCCCATGGTACGCTGGTCGTACCGGCGGGGGAACAGCTGTTGCATTTTCGGGTCATACGGCTCGGAAACCGGTTTTCCATAAAAATCAAACCGAATCCGCCGTTCTCCGGAAATAGTTGCCTTGGGAATGACCGGAACAGGCGGGGTCTCTGTCGGTGGGTTTATTTCAGTATTTTTTGAAGCAGGGGCCAATGGAATAATCTCCTGCCCTTTGTGTTTTGCAGGTTTTTGTTCCGGTTGAAAGTGTGGCAGCACGACGGGCTTAGGTTCCAACGGTTCTTTTTTGCTCCGGAAAACTTCAAAGTCCTGCCAGTTTTGTTTCAGGAAATTGGCAAAATCTTTGTCTGCCTTTTTCACGAAAGCATCAAAACCCTGCTGCATTTGGGTCATAAGTTGATCCTGCCGGCTGCGCATTTGCTGCATGTCCTTCTCCGATTGCTTCTTCAGTTCGTTCACGCTTTGGCCATGAACGGCCAGTGCCAGCAGCAGAAGAATAAACGGAAGGGCAAATCGTAGTTTCATGATTTTAAGTTTAACTGAGTTTTTCGAGAAAGCGGAAAAGCAGAATATCCCTTTATAATGATGGTTTTCCCGGTTTCTCAAGGTTTACTCGTCAAAGGTCTACTGGTTTTTCATGTTTTCCAATGCCTTGTCAAACTCTTTTTTGAACTTTTCGTAATCGTAATCGATTTTCAGCTTTTCATCTTTCGAAAGCCTGTCATTCAGTGATTTCAGGATTTTGTCGCTGGTCAGTTCAATGGCAATGTATGTTTTGTACTTCCCTTTTTTTGCTTTGGTAACTTTTTCGCAGATGGTGCGTGTACCGACCAGTTCCTGGTCCACAATCTCACGGCTGAGGCTCTGGAAATTCTTTTCCAGGTCAGCATTGTTATTGTGTACCTGCTGTTTGGCGTAATTGTCCAGTGCACTTTGCACCGTAACTTTAATTTCGGAAGCCAGTTGGGTACGGGCGTTGTTCAGTGCGATCTTTTTACTGATGGCCTGGTCGATACTTTCGCCCACGCTGTTGGCACGGAATACCTTATTATCGGTTTGGTATTTGGACCCGGAACAAAAGACTTCCACCAGCTTTTCCTTGTTTCCTTTGGCAATTTTTTTGTCTGACTTGCAGGATGCCAAAGCGAGGCTTATCCCGAAAAGGGCCGCTAAGAGCCATGAGAGTTGTTGCATTTTTTTCATAAAGTGAAATTTTTAAAGTTAATAATTATCTGATTCAGTTTAATTTATTTTAAAGTCGTTCAGTCCGTAAATGCTCCCATCCGGGTTCTGTTTCGGTTGCCAGGTTCGCACATAAATGGTCGGTTTCAGCGAATCGTTCAGGTCAATCATCAAAAAAAGGTATCCGAAATCATCATAATCCGACGAATAATAGTGTTGTGCAATTTGTATGCCATAAATTTTGTCTTTGCCATTTACCTTCTTTACCGAAGCGTTTTCAAAGTCAACGTTGATGTATTCCTTGCTTTTAAATACGGTGGACAACCGCGTGATGTATTCTTTTTTTGTGTATTTCTGATAGCGGACGGCCTTTTCGCCAATCGTGCTGTACATGTTGTCGATGGCCCTGGCCGGCCTGAATACCGTTCCCACGATAATCAGGGCGTTATCCGAGAAAATGGAAGCAATGTATTGCAACCGTTTCAGGCTGTAGGCTGTTTTATAGTTTTCAAGAAACCGGATAAGGGTATATTTGTCGCCCAAAGTACCGAAAGCACTACTGTGGCGCAAGATGTCCTGAATAGTCTGGTTGCTGAGGGCAAATGCCAAAGCATCAATCTTTCCTTCTTCATCAAAAGTAAAGACCACCTCTTCCATAAAATGGCGGCTGCTGCCCGGAAAGTAGAAGGACATAGGCACCGAACGCACCATGGTCTCATGGTTCAGCCGGATAATCTTCAGCGTATCTTGTAATGGCAGTACAGAAGCCCGTCCGTACTCCAGCAATTTTCGGAACATCTCCTTTCCATTTGGGGTGAAATATTTATACGCTTTGGCATAATCCTCATTGGAAATGTCCACCAGCAGGAATTTAATCGTTTTCCTGAAATAGGATTTATTTTTCTGCAAAGTGTTCATTGCCTGAAAGTGTGGCTGGATTAGTCTTTTGGCTTTCACCTGCCGGGGTTTCTTTTCCGTAAAATAAACGGTTTTCACCGACTTCTTAAAAAACGGAATTTGAACCGTATTCAAAACGGACGAAAGCGACCTGTCCTGATAGCTTTTGCGCAGGTATTTATACTCCACCCGCAACAGCACTTTTTTCAGCGCATCCTGCTCGGCACCAAAAAGGTAAATCTCCGTTTGTCCATCGG
>JALTEO010000168.1 GCA_027073875.1 Bacteroidales bacterium | reverse complement strand
CCAGTGCATTTATCCTTCCTTTATGGTAAAATTTTTTTATTTATGATTCGAAACCAAAGTTCAATAATCAAAAGCAAAATAGACAATAGAATGAAATATGGAAATAATTCTTGATAATGATAGTAATTCTTTATCTTTATTTCTGTTTTTTCTAATTTATCAATATTATCGATAATATCTTTTAATTCAGCAGTATTGTGAGCTCTATAAGCTTTTTTTGTCCCGGTTTCATTTGCTATTTTATTCAAAACATCCATATCAACATCTACTTTAATTTTTTGATATCGTTTTCCAAAGACAGGATCTTGAACAGGAATTTCAGCATAACCTCGTTTCCCTACTCCGATTGTATATATTTTTATTCCAAAAGTCTTTGCCAAATTTGCTGCTGTTAGCGGATCAATCTCTCCGGTATTATTCCGTCCATCAGTTATCAAAATAATGATTTTTGATTTTGCTTTGGAATCCTTTAGACGTGCAACAGCTGTAGCAATACCTAATCCTATGGCTGTTCCTTGAGCTTTTTTATCAATTTTTACATCAGACAGAATTTTCATCAATATGTTATAATCCAAAGTTAAAGGACACTGAGTGAAAGCATTTTCTGCAAATTTAACAATTCCTATCCGGTCATTTTTTCTCTTATTGATGAAGTAAGATGCAACCTTTTTTGCTGATTCCAATCTATTCTTTGGTTTAAAGTCAATTGCCTCCATACTTCCGCTGACATCAATAGCCATCATAATATCAATACCTTTTCCCGATATCTGTTGACGTTTAAACGAGAATCTCGGACCTGACAAAGCAAATATTATGGATAAAATCATCAAACTATGAACTGCAACCAAGAATATTGACCAATAAGATGAATGAACAGAGACTTTTTTTAAAATATCAATCCTGGAATGATGAATTCTCGGACGTTTTTTTCTTATAATGTAATAATAATAAGCCCAATAAATCGGAATAATCAATGCCAACCACAACCATTTAGGATTTGATAATTCAAACATTATTTATCTCCTTTTGTTCATTTAAATCCTGATGATTTTCAAAACTCTGCAAAAAATTATCAAACCAATTTAATATTTCCTCTGAAGATTGAAGCGAAGGTATAAATTTTGCGAATTTAACGCGATTACATTTTTCAAGGAAAAGAAGAATGTTTTTCCTAATTTCCATATCCTTTCTAGGAAGAGCCTGTTTTATTTCGTAATATGTCATTTCAACCGCATTTATTTTGAATTCCAAAGAAATAAATTCTCTCATAATCATTGAAATTCCAAAATAAAATTCTAAATAATCTCCTCTTTCTAGAAATTTTTGTTGTTTCAAATTGTGGAGTTTTTCCAAACAAATTATATATGGTGGTCTATTATCAACAATTTCAACTTTTTCCTCAACATTTTTTCCTTTATTTCTTAACTTTCTTAATAGAAGAATAATCCCTAAAATAATGATAGTTAAGACGAAAAGAGGAACAAAAATATCCCAGAAACCCGGTTTAATAGACATCAAAGGAGAAATATCTTTTATTGTTTTGGTTGAATCTGTGGTAACTTTCTTCACAAAAACAGTTATGGGTTGAGAAGATAATTTAGTAATTTTGTTACCTGATTTAATGGTAAAATCAATTGCGGGAATCTGATGTTCTCCCGTGTCGAAAGGTGCCATTTTAATTTTCAAATTAGTAATCTTCTCATTATTTTTTACAGAATCTTGTTGAGTAATATTGTAAACGATAAAAATATCTAAAGTATCTTCACGAGGTGTAAAGATAGAATCATTCAAACCGGTATCAAAAGAAATATCGAGCGTTATTGGTGTTCCGATATAAATGTTCGAAGGTTTTTCAACTTTAGTATTTATCGTTTGAGCGGTTAAAAGCCCAAAAAATATATAACATATAATGATGAGTGTTATCTTACGCATTGTTTTTTCGTCTTATCCTCATTTTGAAAAATTTTATTAAAGCCTTAACATATTCTTGATCTGTTTGAATTGTTAATAAATCTATTTTCATTTTTTTCAGTTTTTCAATTAAAATTTCATCTTCTTCCAAAACTAATTGTGCATATTTATCTCGTAATTTTTTGTCAGAAGAATTAATCGTAAAGATTTCTCCGGTTTCCCAATCTTTAAGATAAAGAAGTCCTGCGTTAGGTAATTTTTTTTCAATCGGATCAATAACCCTAATTGCAATTACATCATGCTTTCTGGAAAGTAGTTTTAGTTGTTTTTCATAATCAGAATCCAAAAAATCAGAAATTAAAAAAATAATACTTTTCTTTTTCGTGATTTTATAAACATACTCAAGAGCATTTTTCAAATTGGTTTTATTGCTCTCCGGATTAAAATAAAGTATTTCACGCAAAATCCTTAAAGCAGTTTTTTTCCCTTTTCGCGGTGGTATATATTTTTCTACTTGGTCAGAAAACAATGTCAGACCGACTTTATCATTATTTGATAATGCAGAAAAAGAAAGCACACCGGCTATTTCGGTAATCAGTTCCGACTTTAAATTATTTCTCGTTCCCAAAACTGTTGAAGCACTGCAATCAATCATAAACAAAACATTTAATTCGCGAGTTTCTTCAAATTTTTTAATATAAGGATGACTCATTCGTGCTGAGACATTCCAATCAATTTGACGAAAACTATCTCCGGATTGATATTCCCGAACTTCCGAAAATTCCAAACCTTGACCTTTA
>JALTEO010000167.1 GCA_027073875.1 Bacteroidales bacterium | reverse complement strand
CATTATTTGCATCCACTATTTTTTGATGATGAATTATTGGCGGTAATGCAAAAACATAAAAACATTTGCCGGTACATTGACATGCCCATTCAACATATATCCGATAGAATGTTGCAAATAATGCGGCGTGGAATTACAAAAGACGAAACGATTCGTTTGTTGAATAAAATCCGTAAGGCGATGCCCGATGCTGTAATTCGCACCACCTTATTGGTAGGACATCCGGGTGAAGGACAGGAAGAGTTCAACGAGCTTAAACAGTTTATTGGTGATTTTAAATTTGACCGCTTAGGTGTGTTTACATATTCGCACGAAGAAAATACACCTGCATACTTGTTGGAAGATGAGATTACACAGGAAACCAAGGGAAAACGGCGGGATGAGTTGATGGAAATTCAACAAGAAATTTCTTTGGGTAAAAATCAAAAAATGATTGGGAAAACCGTTGAGGTGTTAATTGATAGGATAGAGCAAGACTTTTATATCGGCAGGACACAATTTGATTCTCCCGAGGTAGATAATGAAGTGTTGATTCCGGCTAAAGAAAGTCTGAAAATAGGTGAATTTTACAATGTTAATATAACTGAAGCCGGTGAATATGATTTGACAGGAGAAATTATCGTATCAAAAAGGAAATGAAACCTATGATTATTTCAATTAGGAATTACGAATTATCAATTACGAATGAATAATGCGATAATTTTAATTACAAATGAATAAATAAGAACTTTATAAACTTTCAAGCCAAATTAAGCACTGTAGGTGCGTTATGTTTGTAGAAAAAAATAAATATGGAAAATAGCTCCATAGGAGCGACACTTTTTATGAAATAAAAATAAACAGATGAAAAATATTTGTGTATTTAGCTCGTCAAGTAACTTGATAGCCGAGAAATATAAGCAACTTGCCCGTGAATTTGGGAAACAACTGGCTATTAATGGACATACGCTTATTTATGGTGGTGGGAAAGTAGGACTGATGGGCGAAATGGGAAATGCTGTAAAACAAAACAACGGTAAAAAAATTGGTGTTATCCCCAAACGACTTCTAACAGTAGAGGTTGCCGCTACAGATGATGATAAACAGTTTGTAACCAATACGATGCACGAGCGAAAAGAAAAGCTTGTAGCTATTTCCGATATGTTTGTGGCTTTTCCGGGTGGATTTGGGACAATGGATGAATTGTTGGAGGTTATTACACTTAAACAGCTTGATTATCATCGCAAACCGATTTATATTCTGAATTACGACCATTTTTTCGATGGGCTGATTCAACAATTTCAAAAGATTTACGATGAACAATTCGCTACATCTGAGCGTTCTTATTTTACAGAAGTCAATGATATTCATTTGTTGCTGAATGATATTTAAATTCTTTCCGTCATGTCGGAAAAACACATACAACGAGAAAAGGCAACTATTGCCAAGATGATAAGAATATATTGCCATGCCAAACACGGCACAAAAGGCAAATCATTGTGTGCTGCTTGTAAACAATTGGAAGAATATACTCAACTGAAAACAGATAATTGTGTTTTCGGCACACTCAAACCGGCTTGTTCTGGATGTCCTATCCATTGTTATTCAAAAGAAAACCGTGAAAAAATTAAGGAAGTCATGAAATTTTCCGGTTGGCGAATGTTCTTTCTTGCTCCGCGAGCTACTATCCTGCATTTTTCAAATGTTTTCCGTACTAAAAAGATACTAAAAAAGAAAAAGGTAAAAGATATTATTAGAGAGGTTAAACAGACAAAAAAATAATCTGCTGATATAATCAGTTTACAATTTGTAATTAATTTACAATTAACAACTTAGTCTATGCTGCAGATTGCAGGCTGAGAATTGATTAATTTAAAACATTTTCAAAACTTCAACCTTTGTGACATAATATAGTTGATTTGACACTAAAGATTTATCCAGTTTTCAATTATTTTTTTACCCAAAGGAGTCATATACGATTCGGGGTGGAATTGCAGCCCGTAAACATTGTAATGCTTATGACTAAACGCCATTAAAAGATTATTGGCAGTCTTGGCTAACGGAATTAGAGTTTCCGGCAGGGTAGATGCATCTAAAACCCACGAGTGATATAATCCTGCTTCAAAAGGGCTTTGAATATCCTTAAATAATGGTGTGGGTGAATTGAAATGAATCTGAACTTTTTGTCCGTGTAATACTTGTGGCAAGTGAATAAGTTTTGCTCCGAAAAACTGCCCGATGGCTTGATGTCCGAGACAAATTCCCAAAATATTTTTAGTGGCAGCAAAATCTTTTAAAATCTGATTGAAATGCGGATATTCTTGTGGTAATCCGGGACCCGGACCGAATACAATTTTGTCAAAATTTTTAATTTCCATCAACTCTAATTCTTGATAATTAGCGACTGAAATTTTACAGCGGTTCGTTTCATTAAAAAGATGAACCAAATTGTAGGTAAAAGAATCGTTGTGGTCAATTAATAAGATTTTTGGATGGTTCATTGTTTTGTCAAATAGGATAGACGATTTAAATATGGTGCGTTTAGTATTTCAACGCTCAAAATTTTCAGTTTACTACTATGTTTATTTATTGCTATCGTTTTTATTTTTAGCACTATCTGCCAAATTTCGTATTTTTTTTGTTTTTCAATCAATTATTATATATTTAAGTTCATTAATAATGCTCCTATTACACCCATTAAATTTCCAGACATATGAACAATTATTGCAAATGCATTATTAT
>JALTEO010000166.1 GCA_027073875.1 Bacteroidales bacterium | reverse complement strand
CTATGGGGATAGAAATATTGTCAGTAAGCCAGAATGGTTCATCAATACGATCGTAGTTTTGGATTAAATTAATCTCGAAGCGGTCACCCGATTTAAAGATAGCACCAAGTGGACGCGTTTCGTTTGAGAAACTTTCAATCTCGCCGGTAGAGTGTGTGTTATAAAGGGTGAATCCCCAAGGTTTCAATATTAATCGTTTAACACCATATTTTGTTAGCAAGCGGGGATCTAAACGAAAATACCAACTATAAGAGTCGTAGTTTGTCCGCCTGACAAAACCCAATTCGGGATTGAAATTTTTCTGCATACTCCCAACAGCCATAAAATTATCAATCAAATCATTAGGATAGTCAGCGTAGATACGATATGTAAGTGCATTTTTTTGAATTGTAAAATCTTCGGTGCTGGTAGTAAACTTGGCACCTACTGTCAGATTTTTATTTTTCAGGAAATCGGAAGTTTGATAGGCGGCATCTATCCCGATTACTTGATTCGATTTAATATTGTTAATTCGATTGGTGAAGATACCACCAATGTAGGATTGTTTGCCAATATCGTGTTTGTAGCGAAATACTGTATTGTTAGTTGTAGGAATGGTATCAAAAGCACCTTCCTGAATGTTCAGAAATCCGATATTATTTTTACCAACTTTCCCAAATACACGGGCTCCGGCGATGATAGGTATTTGTTGACCATTCTCTATCCCGATTTCACGCGTATAAAAAGCATTATTCATATCTCCAAGATAATAACTAAACATATTGTATCCTTCTAAAAAGAATTGTCGTTTTTCCGGATAGTAAACACTAAAACGGGAAAGATTGACAGGGATACGATCGGCTTCTACTTGTGCAAAGTCGGTAAAAGTTGTTAAATTAAGTTTCAATGTTGGCGACAAACTGACATTTAGATTACCACCTACTTTTAAAGGATAAGAATTGCCTTCACCGTTTTCGTATTGCCATCCTGCCAAAGTATATGGTTTAAGCTCGAATTTCTTGGCATAAGCAATATTGCTGATATTTGTCAAGCGACCGGCGTTAACTACAGCATAAATAGAGTTGTCTCTTGACCATCCTTGCCAAAGTGCCTGCTCATTTTTAGAAACAATGTCTCGTTCAAAGTTTATTGCCCAATTCAAGACACTGTCATTTTTGAATTGCAAGGTGCTAAACGGAATATAAATCTCGGCAAGCCATCCTTTATCTGTTATTTGGGTTTTTACATCCCACACACCATTCCAGTCTTCGTTACCGTCTTCGCCTCCAAAAATCTGAATATCAGCACGGGCACCATTGGGGTTAACAACAAACAAATAACCGTTACGGTTATCATTGAAAGGGCTAATCATCACCTGAAAATTATCGTCTGACCAATAACTGAAATCAGTATTCATGTTTTTTGTCGTAATCTTTTTAATATCTTTCTGATAACACCAAACACCAATAAAAAGGGTGTGTTTATTATAGAGTATGGCGACTTCTGTTTTTTCGGTTATTGGTTTGCCGTAATCCAACTCTCTTTGTGTAAAATTGCTAATATGTTGTGCCTGTTGCCATTCCGGTTCGTTCAATTGTCCGTCAAATTTTATATTACCGTCTATGCGAGTGGCTTGTATTGTTTGCGGCATAGAATGTTGAGCAAAAATTGTTTGAGTATTAGCAATAAACGATACCAATAAAAAAGGAACCAATTTTAAATAATAGCTTGTGAAATATTTATTATTCATATTTGGAATTTATTTAATAATTGAAACTAACACAGTGTCTTCCAGTCCATAAGCACCTTCGCTAATCAGCAAATCGCTATCACTGAAGATTGGGGAAAGTATCTCAACTTGCTTATGGTTTTGCGTGCCAATAGTTACGAAAGTTTGAACGGCGGTGCTGTCATTTATCATTTTCATTACCCAATATTTAGTCATCAGGGCATCGGTCATAACACAGGTCTTGGGTAAAATCTGCTTTATACAACCTTCCGATTTCTTGACCAATACGGTTACAAACATATTCTCAGGAATAATCTTTTTTAAGTTTTTGATTTTTGCCAGTATTTTCTGTGTCTGTGCCTTAGCATCCATCGATGGTAGAGTTTTGTAAAAAACGGCATCTGTAATAACACTGTCCGGAAATTGGATTTTACAGGCACTACCCAATTCAACATAATTTGAATATTCGTAAGGCACTTCTGTTTCCACAAAAAAACTGTTTGTCTCTACAATATTGCAAAGCAGCGTATTTTTATCTACAAAAACCGGTTTTTTAAAAATAGTTAGTCCTGCAATAATTCCCGTTGTTGGCGATAAGACCGGAATATTGCCGTAATTCTTGGGAAGTGTATCATTTCTCAAAGCATACACCTCTTGCGAGACAAGCGTAAAAAGCGTGTCGCCTTTCTTGACATAGTCGGAGGGTTGCACAAAAACTTCTGTAACATAGCCCGTTACAGGCGATGTGATTGTGTTTTTATTCAGAAAAACTGTTTTGCCCGTAAATTGCAGATAATCAGGAAGTGTTCCGTGAGTAATATGTGCAACTTTTACTTGGACTTTGGCATTTTGTGTTACCGGCTCCGATTCTTTATTCCGGCACGCCCAATTTGCCAATAATGGTAGCACTAAAATTATAATTCGTATCTTTCTCATTGTTTAGGTTTTAATATCTTTGAAAATAAAGTTTCATAAGGGTTATTTATTCCAATAATTATAGGTGTTTATCAAAGC
>JALTEO010000165.1 GCA_027073875.1 Bacteroidales bacterium | reverse complement strand
ATCAACATTTAATAAAAAAATAAATATTATTTTTACCATTTAGTTAAACTATTTAATTAAACTTTATGGATAATATTAATGAAAAGACAGAACAAATAATATTGAATACAGCCATTACATTGTTTACCGCTAAAGGTTACAATGGCATAACAATGCAAATGATTGCCGACAAATCAAACATAAATAAGGCATTGATTCATTATTATTACAGAAATAAACAATCGCTTTTTGAAAAAGTGTTTGTAGAAATCGGACAAGACTTTATACAAATGCTTGTCCCTGTTTTTGAGAAAGAAACATTATTGACAGAGAAAATAAATCATTTGATACGCAATATAATTATCTATGGCGAAAAGAAACCGGACTTTATATATTTTTTGATAACGGAACTAAAACGAGATAATAGCTTAACCATAAAACTCGAAGCATTATTAAGTGCCCACTTAAAAAAAGGACTTTTGAATTTCTACCGGTTAGTAAATGAATCGGTTGAGACACGACAGATAAAACAAATTCATCCGCGACAATTATTGGAAATCATTTTTACGGTTTGTTTCACTGGCGTAGTAAACAAATATTTTTTTGACGGGTTATTGGGGACAGTTAAAAATAAACCGTTATCAACAGAAGAAAAAATAAAGCAGAAAACAAGACAGATTTTAGGGATGATTCTTTAAAAGAAGCGTTTAAAGAAATTTCTCCACATCTTTACCCGTAATGGTTTTGTCGGAAAGAATAACAAGTCGTTCGATAACATTCCGCAGTTCACGGATATTACCTGTCCAATTATGTTTTTTAAGTGCGTCAATGGCTGATTTGTCAATTTCTTTTTTGGGTGTATGGTACTCCCCTGCTATCTGATTCAGAAAATGGTCAACCAGTAAATCAATATCTTCGATTCTATCGTTTAGCGACGGCACCTTAATAACGACAACACTAAGGCGATGATACAAATCTTCGCGGAATCGTTTTTCGGCAATCATCTGCATTAAATCCTGATTGGTGGCAGCAATCACCCGCACATTAACATGAATATCCTTATCACTTCCTATGCGGGAAATTTTATTCTCCTGCAATGCCCGCAACACTTTGGCTTGTGCATTCAGACTCATATCGCCTATCTCGTCTAAAAACAGTGTTCCGCCATCGGCTTGTTCAAACTTGCCTTTGTGTTGTTTTACGGCAGAAGTAAAACTCCCCTTCTCGTGTCCAAACAATTCGCTTTCAATCAATTCAGATGGTATTGCCGCACAATTGACTTCTACAAACAGATTGTTGTTGCGGTTACTTTTTTCGTGAATCCAATGAGCCACCAACTCCTTTCCCGTGCCATTTGCTCCGGTAATTAAGACTCTGGCTTCTGTCGGTGCCACTTTTTCTATTAGCGATTTAACCTCTTTTATGGCTTTTGACTCACCAATAATCTCATACTTTTTATTAACTTTCTTGCTCAATTCCTGCGTTTTGTTGACTAATTGTTTTTTCTCCGAAGCATTTTTAACGGCAATCAACAAACGATTCAAGTCAATCGGTTTTTCCAGATAATCGTAGGCACCATTTTTTATTAAATCTACCGCAGTCTCAATATTGCCATGACCGGAAATCATAATCACGGGAATATCGGGATTTAATTCATGAATGGTTTTGAAAATCTCGTGTCCGTCCATACGAGGTAATTTGATATCACACAAAATAGCATCGAAGGGTTTACTTTTAAAAAGCTCCAAGCCCTTTTCGCCGTCCTCTGCTGTTTCAACTTCAAACTTATCAAATTCAAGTATTTCCTTAATCGTATTCCTGATGCTTCGTTCGTCATCAATAATTAAAATCTTAGCCATTTTTCAAGGTATTTAAAAGTTTAATTGCGGCACCCTCTTTCAGGGCATAAGCCGACTGTATCAATTGTTCTATATTATATTTTTTAATCACAAACTTAATAAAAATAGTAGCAAGCACCATCATCTCCACCCGCATAATATCCATTCCTTTCATGCGTTTTCGTTCTTCAAGTACAGACAACACCAATAAACGATGTACCAAAATATAATCTTCAATAGCAATTGTATATGAAGTACTTGGACGCCATTTAATAGAATTATGTAATTGATTTACAATCAGATTAACAATGGTATCGAACGAGCCGGAAGACCCTACTAAAGTTGTAATGTCATATTGTTGCATTGCTTTAGTTAAAAGCTCCAGTTCCTTCGTCAAATAAGTTTCAATTTCTATAACTTCGTTTTTGGTGATTGGGTCAGCAGGATTAAAATATTGTAACAACCGGGTAACACCTAACTGAAAACTATGTTTCCATAATATCTTATCTTTCTGTGCAATAATAAATTCCGTGCTACCACCACCGATATCCATTATCAAATAAGGCACATCGTCAATTCCGGGAACAGCTTTTTGTACACCGTAGAAAATCAATTCCGCTTCTTCATCGCCGGAAATAACATTGATGTCCATACCTGTTTTGGCTTTCATAAATGACAAAAACTCATCTTTATTTACAGCACTTCTCACCGCCGAAGTAGCAAAGGCATGAATATCGGAAACTTTATTTTTTTGTGCAATTAGTTTTATCTTCGTAATAGCATCAATAGCACGCATCATGGCATCATGCCCGATTTTATTTTGGTAGAGCGATTTTTCGCCCAGCTTAACAGAATATTTTTTCTTTTTTACAACTGCAAAATCATCAGCATCGGTCTGTTCTACAATCAAAA
>JALTEO010000164.1 GCA_027073875.1 Bacteroidales bacterium | reverse complement strand
AAGTTTGGAGTGCCTAAAGTATAACTTTTTAAAATTAGTGTTCACTAATCGATATTCGAGATTATTATTTTGAATGACAAAATCAGAAGTTTTGCAAAGGTCTCGAACACTGAAGCTACACGAAAAGTTTTCAAAAAAAACCGTCATCGAGCGTTAGCGAAGCAATCTTTTCATTATTGGTTGAGATTGCTTCGTCGTTCCTCCTCGCAATGACGGGAAAAAATAAAATCAATTGTAAAACAATAGATATAACATAGCACTCCAAATACTTTTTTCTTCATTTATAAAATCGGTGAACAGTATTTGGTATTATCTTTGAATTCATTAAAGACCCAAATAATGATTATGAGATATTTTAGTTTACCCGTACTTTTATTGGCACTTTTGGCATTTCAGTTTATCGGCACCTCGCACATCCAAGACCATCCGGAGAAAAATTTTGACAAACAATGGACAAAAGTTAACTCCCTCGAAAATGCAGGGCAACCAAAAGCCGCCCTCAAACTGGTTGAGAAAATCCTAACTGATGCCGCAACCCTCAAGGCAGATGCCAATGTTATTAAAGCCATTATTTATAAAATGAAGTTGACTTCCGAATTTGAAGAGGAGGTTTACGAAAAAAATATCAAGTTTGCCGAAAGCTATATTGATAAGGCAACTTTCCCGAATTCTGCTATTCTACATTCTATTGTAGCAGAAATGTACTGGCGATACTTGTCTCAAAACCGCTATAAGATTCAAAACAGGTCGGTGGTAGATGCCGAAATGAACGAAGATTTTAATACATGGGACGAAAAAAAATTTGCACAGAAGATTATCGAGCATTATCAAGCATCATTAAAAAACCCCGGTAAACTTGTTTTAATCGGTATCGGAAAATATCAACCTATTCTCAAACTTGGAGACAATAGTAAAATTTATCGTCCTACGCTTTTGGATTTTCTGGCATACCGTGCCTTGGATTTTTACCAAACGGGCTCATGGGGATTTTCAAAATCCGTTAACGGGTTTGTCTTAAACCAACCGCAACTGTTCGGACCTGATTTTGTCTTTACAAGCTATAACTTTTCATCAGCCGATTCACTTTCGTTGAAGCTGCAAGCGGTAAAAACCTATCAACTTTTATTAAAGTTCCGTATGAAATCTAAAAATATGGACGCCCTTTACGAGGCAGACCTCAACCGGATTCAATTTGCTTACCAAAATGCTGTTACCGGAAAAAACGACAGCTTATACCTAAAATATCTGAACACCGAACTTGAGAAAAACAAAAATTTCCCGTTATCAACCCGCTTGGTCGGGAAACTTTCCGATTATTATATCTCAGTAGCTGCCCGCTATAATTTTTCGGATACCAATACAACCAAATACCGTTTTTATTATGTAAAAGCCCTGCAACTTTGCAAGAAATATGTCGAGAAATTCCCAAAGTCTCCTTTTACGGCACATCTGCAAAATAATATTATTACCATAAAAAAAGCTTCTCTTTCAACAGAATTTGAACGGGTTATTCCTATTAATCAACCGTTTTTTGTTAAATTAAACTACAAAAACACCAATCGTGTTTACGGTAAAATTGTTTCTATCTCCAAAGCTGATTTGGAAGATATTACAGCCAAAAACCTTTACGGCGAAAAATATTTTAATGCCCTGATGAGAAAAACGAAGCCCGTGGTGCCGACTACTTCCTATCAACTCAAGTTGCCAAAAGATTTTCAATCTCATAGTACCGAACTAATTTTTGATAAGCTGCCACACGGTATTTATATTCTGTTGTTTTCAAATGACAAACATTTTAAATACGATTCTACTTTTACAACCTACGGAATATTTACCGTCAGCAATCTGAGCTTTATCACCCGTACGGTCAACCACAGCTATCAGGAACTCTTTGTCCTCAATCGTATAACGGGCAATCCTGTGCCACAGGCAACGGTAAAAATATGGAAAAGTAAATACAACTATAAAAAACGGCGTTATACTAAAGTGTTACTTGGAACATATATTTCCGATAATCAGGGATATGTACAATTTAAAAATCATAATTCATCCGATTACGAAAGTTTTTATGTTGATATTGAAACAAATGATGATTATTTGCCTGACTTAAACAACAATTATTATTTAGATACTTACCGCAAAAAGAATCATATAAATTATACCGTTCATTTCTTTACAGACCGTGCTGTTTATCGTCCCGGGCAGACAGTACATTTCAAAATTATCGGTACCAAACATTTTGGGAAAACGGTAGATTTAGCCGAAGCCGGAAAGTTATACGAAATAAAATTAATAGATGCCAATCGTCAAACTATCAATACGCTGAGTGTTAAGCTAAATGAATTCGGGTCGGCAAGTGGCAGTTTTATATTGCCTAAAGATGCTCTGAATGGCAGATTTACCTTACAGACTGATGGCGGTTCCACCAATATTAGTGTAGAAGAATACAAACGCCCCAAGTTTTTTGTGAAAACCAATCCCGTAAAAGGTAATTTTGTGTTAAATGATACGGTAACAGTTACAGGTAAGGCAGTATCGTATGCCGGAGCCGGTTTGTCGGAAATGGCTGTTGCTTATTCTGTGGTTCGTACACCCGTGTGGGCTTATCGATATTACAGTTGGCTGAAACAACAGGAAGTTGTAATCTCCAATGGGAAGGTAACCACCGATGCACAAGGCAATTTCAAAATAAAATTTAAGGCAGTACCCGATTTGGGTTATCCGAAAAATAACCATGTCAGCTTTAATTACCGTGTGCAAATTGATGTTACCGACTTAAACGGTGAGACACAATCAACATCTACTTATGCCACAGCAGCATATACGGCAATGAATCTTTCGGCATCGGTACCGCAAATCGTTGACAAAAACGATTTTGATACATTGACAGTAACTTCAGTCAATTGGAACGGCAGCCCTGTTGCCGCTACCGGGAAAATTGAAATCTTCCGTTTAGCAAATCCGGAAAAGAATTTCGTTTCCCGCCGGTGGACAGCTTCCGATTTACCTTTTTATACTGAAAAAGAATGGCGTAATAAAATTAAAGATTTCCGCTATCTGAAAGACTGGTCAATCAATAATGCCAAAGTCGGGAAACCGGTGCTTGTAAAGTCTTTTGATACAGGGAAAAACAAGTTTTATAATTTGCAGAAGGATTTTAAAAAACTATCGCCCGGTGCTTATATGATTAAGTTGACAAGCCGTGATACTTTCAATAATCCGATTACTTACAAAAGTCGCTTTCAAGTCTTTGATTCAAAAGCTAAAACGCCCGGATATGCTGTAAATGAATGGCATTTTCTACAAGATGGAAATTTAAAACCGGGTGAAAAAATCAATTATTTTGTTGCAGCCACGCCTAAAAGACAGTTTTTATTTGAAGTAGAACAAGACAATCAGATTATTCATCGTGAATGGATTAGCATTGATAATCAACAGAAAGATATTCAGTTCCCAATACTTGACAAGTACCGTGGCAATATTTCCATTCATCTGACGAGTGTATATGCTAACCGGATTTTTACTGACAATCAGTTAATTTCAGTACCATTTGATAATAAAAAGTTGACAATCAGTTTTGCAACCTTCCGTAATAAATTATTGCCCGGCGAGAAGGAAACTTGGAAAGTGAAAATCTCCGGTTACGGCAAAGAAAAAGTAGCTGCCGAAATGTTGGCAACGATGTACGATAAGTCATTAGATGCTATCCGGCCGCAGAGTTGGTATTTTAATGTCTTTACCTATGATTATTCCGAATTGAAATGGTCATACTCCGGTTTTTCTTCGGGAAAGTCACAAAGATTACGAAAGCAATATGCTGTTTTTGTACAGGAGCCGTCACTTAAATTTGACCAACTTAACTGGTTTGGATATAATTCTTATTTGTATGGGACTTATTATATTGATGGTGTAAAACTCCGTTCTACTAGAGGATCAAGAGCGGGAGGAACAACAGCTTTTGTTGAAGATGAACCTTCTCCCGTAAGTACAAGAACTTTGGGAAATACAAGGACTTTGGAAAAAGAAATTGATAAACAGCAAACGCGAATACCAAATTCACAGGATAAAAAGGAAATAACTGCACAAGAAAATAAGGAAGAAAAAGTTCAAATTCGTAAAAACTTTAACGAAACAGCATTTTTCTATCCCGATTTACGAACCGACGAAAACGGGGATATCTCTTTTACATTTACCATTCCCGAAGCTTTAACCACTTGGAAATTTATGGGATTTGCCCACACCAAAGACTTAAGTTACGGACAAATAATAAAAGAAGTGGTTACCCAAAAACCGTTGATGATACTAAGTAATCCACCGCGGTTTTTCCGTGAGGGCGACAAAATTGTTTTCCCTGCCACAGTGAGCAATTTAGACAAAGGTGCGTTAAGTATCAGTGTTTCTCTCAAGCTGTTTGATGCCTTAACGAATCAACCTATTTCGTTTGATGGCAAACCGCAACAAATTATTGTAAAACCTAATGAAAGCAAGTCCGTATCGTGGGAGGTAAAAATTCCGGTGGGTGTACAAGCAATTACTTATCGTTTAGTAGCTAAGAGTCAATCGTTTTCCGATGGTGAAGAGGATACCAAACCTGTATTGTCGAACCGTACCATGGTAACGGAAACGATGCCGATGTATATTAATAAACCCGGTACCAAGCAATACCAATTTACGCATTTGCTCAATGCTAAAAAATCTAAAACCATTTCTTCGTACCATGTGGCTGTAGAATTTACTTCCAATCCGGTCTGGTATGCTATTCAAGCGTTGCCATATCTCATGGAATATCCTGATGAATGTTCCGAGCAGTTATTCAGCCGGTTTTATGCCAATAACTTTGCTTCATATTTGGTAAACAGTCAGCCGGTAATAAAAGAAGTCTTTGACAAATGGAAAAATTTACCCGACAGCAAGACATTTTTGTCGAATTTGGAGAAAAATGAAGACTTGAAAAATATTGTGTTGAATCAAACACCGTGGGTACAAGATGCTGCTAACGAAACAGAGCAAAAACAACGCATGGGCGTTTTATTTGACCTGAACAAAATGCGTTACGAGAAAGGTAAAGCCATGGAAAAACTTTTACAGATGCAAGCACCTAATGGTGGTTGGCCATGGTTTCAAGGAATGCCGGATAGTCACTATATTACACAATATATTGTAGAAGGACTTGGCGAAATGCAAAAATACGGTATCATTGATATTAAGTCGGATAATAAATTATTCTATGCCGTTAAAAAAGCTGTACAGTATTTAGATAATCGTAACCGCGAAGATTACAAAGATTTAATAAAATATAAAGCCGACCTAAGCAAAGACCATCTTTACAGTACAAACATTCATTATCTTTATGTGCGTAGCTTATGGTCATATTTGCCATTACAGAAAAATAATAAAACCGCTTACGATTATTATTACGAACAGAGCCAAAAATTCTGGGTTAAGAAAGGGCTGTATGAACAAGGACTGATTGGATTTACATTGTGGAATACCGGAAAAAAGGACATTACGGCAAAGATTATTGCTTCGTTGAAAGACCGGAGTTTACACAGTGATGAATTTGGAAATTATTGGAAACAAAGTAATTTCGGAAATTATTGGTATAATAGTGATATTGAAACACAATCGTTGATGATACAGCTGTTTCAGGAAGCTACACAAGATAAAGATTTTGTTGACAATTTGAAAATCTGGCTATTAAAACAGAAACAAACACGCCGTTGGAAATCGACCAAGGCAACAGTCGCCGCTGTTAATGCTCTTATTTCTGCCGGCAGTAATTGGTTGGCAAATAATGAAACCGTGGAATTAAAAGTCGGGAAATTTGCCATTAAAAATGCCAAAATAATACATAAACAGTCCAACCTTATTGCTGTGACCCCGGAACCCGGGAGCGGCTATTTTAAAGTAAATTGGAACAAAGAAACCATCACACCCGATATGGGGAATGTAACCGTTACCAAGAAACAAGACGGTGTAGCTTGGGGAGCAATGTATTGGCAATATTTTGATGATATTGATAAAGTGATTCCCGCACAAGCAGGACTCTCCGTTACACGAAAATTGTTTAAGGTAATAAAAAAAGCCGATGGCGAAGTTTTGGTTCCTGCCGGAGAAAAAACCCTGAAAATTGGTGATAAAATCATCGTACGGATGATACTAAAAACTGACAGAAATTTGGAATATGTTCATTTGCGTGACTTGCGGGCAAGTGCTTTGGAACCGATTCGGCAAGTTTCCGGCTATCACTATCGTGAAGGACTGGGTTATTACCAATCCATAAAAGATGCTTCTGCCGATTTCTTTATTGACTATATGCCCAAAGGCACTTATGTTTTTGAATATCCGCTACGGGTAACTTATGCAGGTAATTTCTCAAATGGATTTGCTATGATGCAGTGCTTATATGCTCCCGAATTTGCCGCTCATTCGGCTGGTCAGCGGATCACGGTTTCGCAATAATGTTCTGTTTTTGTTATTGCAAAATAATTTTTTGTGTAATATTTTCTTTGCCGGAGTTAATTTTTATAAGGTAAATACCTTCTGGATAATTACTGATATTAAGATGTTTAATATTTTTCCCTGCAAAGATTTGTTTGCCAATCATTGAATAAATTTTCACCTGATAGTTTTTAATGTCGTGTGTTTCGATATTCAAATCTCCGGTTGTTGGATTCGGATAAATCAAAATATTTGTTTTTGGTAAAACGAACTGCGGTACACCCTGCGTAAGCGAACATGTATAATTTTGGCTGTTGTAAAATGCTTGAATCTCGTCAGCATCTTGCAGTAAATCCAACAAACTCTGATAAGCACCACCGGTATCGGTTCTTGCCCAAGGGAATGCAATATCCATACATAGATAATCTCCGGCATTGAGTGTAAACGGTCCGGTACTTCCTACTCCTCGACCATCGTGGGGAGTATTTCCTTGTTCTCCTTCGGTATGTCCTGAATGCAACTCAAATATATAATTTGAATTAATATTTATTCCATAACGAGGAAGCTGAAATTTTAACATTTGGTAAAATTCCGGTGCAGTATCCGGATTATACTCAAAAGTATTTGGATAATAGCCAAAGTGTGTCATGGTTTGATTTAAAAATAAAAATCCTTGTGCCGGCGGATGCAATCCATAACCATAAGCACCGTCATCATCATCATCACCATTATAGCCGTAAAATAAGTTCTTCGTACTGTCACATCCTGTATAATCATCTTTAAAATTACCAATATCAAAATCATCAAAAAAACCTATATACAAGTCGTGATAATCAATATTTGAACGGTTAATTATTTGGTAATTAATAAAAAATGTATTTGCCAAACTGCCGGTATCATTGTAAGCATAAGCCATTGCGTGAATTTCCAAGCCAAGCGGCAGTCCCCCCGAATTAGCATGTGTATCCACTTTGGCATCGTTGTAAATAAAATAAACTGCTTGGTCGCCACGAATCAGGGGATAATCGCCTTGGTCAGGCTCATAAATATTATTTCCGTTCATGTCGGCAAACGGTGCCATAATTGGTAATTCACCATTGGTAGTATTACCATTCCCCGGCCAATTCTTGATGGCTTCCGGCATTTGGTAGCCGGCATCATTATAATGGTTTTGGTGATATTCTATTTCCGCTTTGGAAATTTTCCATAACCGGTTATATTTATTGTAGTAATTGTAGGTGTTGTAATTATTGGCAAGGGGTCCTGCCCATGTCTCTGTATTCGGAAAATATCGTTCGCCCATCAAGTGTAAAGAATCTATTGAATCTAATCCACCAATCCATAGATTTCCTAAGAATAAGGTTGATTTTAAACTGTCTTTCGGAATATATGATTCACAGCTTCCGGTCATTGGGTTCCAAAATAAATCACCCATAGCATTGAATCGTGCTTGCCAATTGTTGATATCCAAATATTCGTAGAAATTATGCGGTTTAAAATTTTGTAAAGAAGTAATTAAAACAACACCACCATTATTGGTTCCAATCCATAAATTTTCATTTTCTTTAGCCAACGAAATTGGCTGGTATGGAAAATAATTGTAGGAATTAATAACGCTTGTTTGTCCTGTTGTTAAATCATAGAACAATAGTCCTGAGGAAGTAAACGAAATAATTCTGTTTATATCATCAAACAAAAATTCATTTTTATAATCACCATAATATGGTTTTATTTCCGGAATATAATTAATATGAGTTGTGATAAAATTATTGGTTCCTATGAATTTCAAAAAAAATCCGCCTTGATGATTGTGTCCTGAAGCCCAAACAGTACCATTATTGTCTTTCGCAAAATAGAAAACTCTTTTGGCTGAATTTGCTGTATCGGTTGTTAAAAAACGCCATGTACCATTTTGAAAGATATTAATTTCGTCATCGCCTGAAAAACCACCGGCATATATAGTATTGTTATTGTCCTCAAAAAGGTCATATACTCTAAATATTTTAATATCATCCGGGTATTGGTAATGGGTCCATGTATTTCCGTCATAAACATAAATGCCATTACTTTTGGTACCAAACCAAATATGTTGGTCGTGTGTAACAAGGATAGTTGTTACATATTTCTCATCAAGACTATCATAAGTGGTAAAGTTTGTTCCGTCAAATTTGGCTGCACCATGTCGTGTACCTATGTACAAATTTCCGGAAGCGTCTTCCGTGATAGATAAAATTCCATCATCCGGCAAGCCGTCAGCAGTTGAATAGTTAACAAAGTGACTGCCTTGTTTCTTAGATAATCCATATTGTGTTCCAACCCAAAGGTTTCCGGTGTGGTCAATAAAAACTTTTCCGGTGTGGTCAGATGCTAATCCGTTAGCTGTTGTAATCTGTGTCCCAATGTTTTGAGCAAAACTTGAGAGTAAAAATAAACTGAAGAAAAAAGATAATATAGTTTTCATGGTATAAAAATTTTAGTTTATATGTTATTACATACGAAAAATATGTAAAATGGTTACATCAAATAATTTTTTTGCTTATTCCAAACCGTTTATAGT
>JALTEO010000163.1 GCA_027073875.1 Bacteroidales bacterium | reverse complement strand
AAAAGGAAAACAATTTTGGACTAAAATAAAAATGCTAATGGTCTAAGGCATTAATCAATTTGTGCGTTTTCCCCTTTGTGTAACTCTGTGGTTCTTAGTGTTCTTTGTGATACTTTTTTTTGTTTCACAAAGTTGCTCAAAGTTCTCACAAAGGTTCACAAAGTTTTTTCTTGATGAGTTGAAATTGAGAAATTATTGGCAAAGGGTTCGGAGTATAACTAATATTTACTTTTCCTTACCTTTATTAAGCAAATAAATTCCGGAGAAAACAACCAACATCCACAGAATCTGAATCCACGAAACTTTTTCGCCATCAAAAACACCCCACAAAATGGCAAATACGGGAATAATATATGTAACCGACGAAGCAAAAATTGCCGAAGCATATTTGAGCAAAATATTAATTCCCAATACGGCAATTGAAGAACTGAAGATAGCAAGAATTCCAATATAACCAAGGTCGTAATATGCTTGTGGTCCAGTAAACTGCGAAAAAATACCGGAAGTAAACAATGTTATGGTAGCTACCGGAAGTATTAACGAAAAAGATAACAGCGTAATGGTCAACCCATCGAATTTTGGAAAATATTCGTGAACAACATTTGTGTTGAGTCCGTAAAATAAACTGGCTAAGATAATGACGAGCGTATAAATCATATTGCCCTCTGTAAAATCAGTAATTCCTTTGCTGAGAACTAAACCGACAATGCCGAGAAATCCGATAAGCAAACCGATATATTTCAAAAATCCGACTTTGTTTCGGAACATAAATACACTGATGATAAAAGCAAAAATTGGTGTCGTGGAGTTCAAGATGCCTGCCAATGAACTATTGATGTGCATTTGTGCCCAAGTGAACAAAAAGGCAGGGATAAAATTGCCGACAAAAGCAACTTCAAGCAGTGGTAGAATATTCTTTTTGTCTAATAGTTTCAATTTACTTATAGCAAACGGAAACAATGCAAGCGAAGCAATAAACATCCGCAGTGAAGCTACCTGAAACATGTCAAATGACCGTAATCCTTTCTTTATCAGGATAAAAGATGCTCCCCAAATAAATGCCAATATAAATAGCAATAGCCACTGGTTTGTTCGCTTATTCAGGTTAATACGCATAGGGCAAAGATAATGTTTATATTATGTCCTTTTACGAAAATAAAAAATCGTATCTTCGCTTTTGTGAAAAAAATTATTTTTGCTACCATATTATTTTTGTTAACCATTGTAATTTTATCTTCGTGCAAACCTGAAAAAAAATGGGATTGCTTTAAAGGAACAGGCAAATCAATTACGAAAGAGGTATATCTAACACCTTATGATTCACTGTATATTGATGGGCAAATGACTATTAATCTTATTCAGGATACAACCGATTTTGTTGTTTTTTCGGGTGGCAAGAATTTATTGGCAAAAACAGATGCTAACGAGGAAGGTAATTCCTTGACATTAAAAGATAATAATCATTGTAAATGGACAAGAAGCTACAAGAAATCGAAGATTACGGCTGATTTGCATTTTTCCCGATTGCAAAAAATTATCTTTTATAGAGGTGCAGATTTATTTTCTTCCGACACACTTCATTTAAAAAGACTGGTTATTAGTATTTGGTCAAAGATTGCAACGGTTGATGTATTGATTGATGCTCAATATACTGCAATGGTATTAAATGCGGCTACCGGTGATTATTCTTTTAAAGGTAAATCAGATTTTAATTATATTTATTCTGTTGGAAATGGGAATGTTTATACAGATGAATTGCAGTCAAAACAAGGTTACATTTATTCTAATTCAACAGGGAAAACAACTTTCCGAATTAGTGATAAAGTTGAAATAGAAATTCTAAATAGCGGAAATGTTTATTATCGTTTGCCAAAACCTACGATTAATCTGACAAAAAAAGACTACGCTACAGGAAAAGTATTACCACTCTAACATTGGTTTGAGAATAGTTTACAATGTACAATTAATAATGTATAATTATGCACTGTCAAAAAATGATGATTTTGGTACAAGTTGTAAATTGAATAAATCAGGTTAATATTCATTTACTTCCACTTCATTTCTGACAACTCTTAGCCCGTTGAGTGCCAGTGCTCGCATTTCGTCTTCGCCCGGATAAACATGTATGGGGGCAATGCGGTAAACCCGTTCCATCAATAAATTAACGAATAATTTACTGTGGGCAATACCCCCTGTAATCAGAATGGCATCAACATTTCCTTTAAGAACAGGGCACATAGCACCAATTTCTTTTGCTACTTGATATGCCATAGCTTCAAAATAAAATTTGGCTTCTTTGTCGCCTTCGTGAATGCGTTTTTCTACTTCATAGGCACTGTTTGTGCCGAGGAAAGCCACTAATCCGCCTTCGCCTTTTATCATTCGCTTGAGCTTTTCTTTGGTATAAGCACCGCTGAAACATGCTTCTACAAGTTGTCCGACAGGGAGTGTGCCACTGCGTTCAGGTGAAAATGGTCCGTCACCATCCAGCCCTTGATTAACATCAATAACGCGTCCTTTTTGATGGGCTCCGACAGTAATGCCCCCACCAAGATGAGCCACAATCAGATTTAAATCTTCGTATTCGCGCATTACTGACTTGGCGTAATCACGGGCAACGGCTTTTTGATTCAATGCGTGAAAAATTGATACTCTACGAAATGCCGGATGTCCCGAGACTCTGGCTATCGGGTCTAATTCGTCAACAACCACAGGGTCAGCAATATATGCTTTGGCATTGGGAAGTGTTTGTGCAAATCCGTAGGCAATTAAACCACCTAAATTACTGGCATGTTCGCCAAACGGACTATTTTGCAAATCATGAAGCATTTTTTCGTTTACTTCGTAAACACCTGATTCTATAGGACGAAGCAAGCCACCTCTACCAACAACAGCCCTGATTAATTCAAGTCTTATCTTTGAAGATTTTAATTCTTGGCAAATAAGGTCTTTTCGAAATTGATATTGCTCGGCATAAGTAGAATATTTCTCTAATTCTTTTGGCGTATGATGAATAGTCCGGACTAAAAGAGGTGTTGTGTTTTCATATACGGCAACTTTTGTTGTAGTAGAGCCCGGATTAATTGCTAATATTTTAATGTTTTCTGCTTGTTCTTTGTAGTCTTTGTATTCCATTGAGTTATTAGTAAAAAGTTAAAAGTTCATAAAGTTTGTAAAGTTCATAAAGTTTGTAAAGTTCATAAGGTTTGTAAAGTTAAAAGTTTATAGTTTGTAAAATTGCACTGTCATGCTGAACGAAGTGAAGCATCTCATTGAAGTAGCTTGTTACTATGCTTATTCTTATTTTCATTTTATCTGTTTTTTTAGTTTATAATCTGAGGGTTAGGTTCATTTTAGATTGAGTGAAGCTTCATTTTTGTTATTGCATTGGTATGTTTTTCATTTGTAACTAATTAAGAGATAATTTTGGCTAATCCAATGGACATTAATTTGCTTTTTTCGGAATCGGCTCTGGAAGTCAGGACAATGGGTACTTGTGCTCCCATAACAACAGCTGCGGAAGTGGCACCACCCATAAAGTTCAGGGCTTTGTAAAGTACATTACCTGTGTTGATATCGTGGACAATTAATAAGTCGGCATCTCCGGCAACTTCACCTTCAATTCCTTTTAATTTTGCAGCATCTTTCGATATGGCATTATCAAAAGCTAAAGGTCCTTGTAAAATACAATTTTGGATTTTACCTTGTCTATTCATTTCTGTTAATTCTGCAGCATCTACTGTGGCTTGCATTTTAGGGTTAACAACTTCTACTGCAGCTAATAATGCAACTTTTGGTTGTTTGTAACCGATTGCCTGAAAAACTTCAACTGCATTTTCAATAATAGCTGCCTTTTCGTTTAGCGTTGGAGCAATATTCATGGCTACATCAGAAATGCCTAAAAGTTTGTGGTAATATGGACTTTCAAATAATGAGACATGGCTCATAAGTGATTTTTTACGGATACCTTTTTCTTTATCTAAAACTGCTTTTAATAAAGTGCTTGTGCCGACTAATCCTTTCATTAGAAAATCCGCTTTCCCTTCACGGATTATTTGAACTGCTTTTTCGCAAGCAATTTGCGGATTATTTTCGCCAACAATTTCAGTATTTCCTAAATCAAATTGAATCAGTTGACAGATTTTATTTATTTCTTCAGTGTTTCCAACTAAGACAGGATTAATCAGTTGATGATTAAGGGCTTCTTTTACAGCTTCCAACACATGGCGATCTTCGGCAGCAGCTACCACTAATTTTTTAGTGCGACCTTGTTGGGCGGTATCAAATATTTCGTTTAAAGAAGTAACCATATTAATTTTTTATTTGCTATAAGTTTTTCACAATCTCCAAAGTGTCTTGTGCTATTACCAACTCTTCATTTGTTGGGATAATCATTACTTTTACTTTGGATTCGGGCAAAGTTAATATGGTTTCTTGACTTCGTAAACCTTTATTTTTGGTAAAGTCAAAATCAATTCCCATATACGACATATCTTTCATGATTAGTTCCCTGATATTATCTGCATTTTCGCCAATACCACCCGTAAAAATAATAATATCTACACCACCCATGGCAGCAGCATAAGATCCAATGTATTTTTTTATCCGGTAGGCATACATTTCAATGGCTGTTTGTGCCTGTTTGTTATCATTGTCAGCTGCTTCCATGATTTCACGCATGTCGGAGGATACGCCTGAAATCCCTAACATCCCGCTGTGTTTGTTGATTAAAGTATTCAGTGTGGCGGCACTTAATTCTTCTTTCCGTTTAATGTAAAGGAGAACTCCGGCATCAATATCGCCTGTTCTTGTGCCCATAATCAGACCTTCCACAGGGGTTAGTCCCATGCTTGTATCTATGGATTTCCCGTATTTTATGGCAGCCATAGATGCTCCGTTACCAAGGTGACAGGTAATAATTTTTTGTTTATTGTAATCAACATTGAGTATCTCACAAGCCCGTTTTGAGACATAACGGTGGCTGGTGCCATGAAAACCATACCGCCGAACGCCATAATTTTTATAGAAAGTATAAGGAATGGCATATAAAAATGCTTTCGGGGGCATGGTTTGATGAAATGCCGTATCGAAAACCCCTACCTGCGGAACTTCCGGCATCAGTTGTGTGACGGCATAAATTCCTTTCAGGTTTGGTGGGTTGTGGAGTGGTGCCAAATCTATGTTGTGTTCCATTTCTTTTATGACTTCGGGTGTGATGGCAACACTGGATTTGAACTTTTCGCCGCCATGAACAACACGGTGACCTACCGCATCTATTTCCGACAAATCGCTGATAGACCCGTGTTTTTTGCTGGTTAATATACCTAAAACATATTCTATTCCCAACTGATGGTCATAAATGTCGCCGGTGAGTTTTATCTTGTCGCCATCGTTGCGTTCATTCCTTAGGAAAGAACCTTTTAACCCGATTTTCTCTACAATACCTTTTGCCAATACTTCTTGGCTATCCATATTAAGAAATTGATATTTTATGGAAGAACTGCCGCAGTTCAAAACTAATATTTTCATTTGTTTATTTTTAGTTTAAAAGTTTGTAAAGTTAAAAGTTCATAAAGTTCGTAGTGCATAGTTTGTAGTTCATGATTATTAAGAATTTGGTTTTTAGTTTGATGGATGTTGTTTGTAAGTTGTTATTCATAGGTTAAGTTCAGAAAGTTTGTAAAGTCTCATTTTTCCATTCGTAATTTGTGCCAAAGGCATCTCTTCGGGATAATTCCTAATTCCTAATTTGTAATTCGTAATTTATAATTAATTATAGTAACTTAATTTAAATTCTTTAACAATGTGCCCTTGTAAATCATATTGGTAAAAACCTTTGCCGGATTTTCGCCCGAGATATTTGGCACGAACCAATCGTTTTAAAATAGGCGAAGCTTTGTAAGCAGGTTCTCCGAATTCGTTGTACATATTATCCAACCAACGCAATACTTTGTCGAGACCTATTTTGTCGGCAAAGGCAAAAGGACCAAGCGGAAAGTTAAGTCCCAGACGCATCATTTCATCTATTTCTTCCATAGTACCAACGCCTTCAAGATACATTTTACATGCTTCGTTTATCATTGTTCCAAGCAA
This sequence comes from Bacteroidales bacterium, assembly GCA_027073875.1. Lineage (GTDB taxonomy): Bacteria > Bacteroidota > Bacteroidia > Bacteroidales > JALTDM01 > JALTEO01. Next base: position 2,942 of record JALTEO010000163.1, on the reverse strand, counting down.
TCTGACGCTTATCAGTCCCGGAGATTCTTCGACAATTACCATTTTTTTACCGAGAAGTTTGGCAAAGATTTTTAGCCGGCGGGAAGTTTCTTCAGAACAATGAAATCCTTTTACAACTTCAAAAATCGGGATATTCGGCAGGTTGGTAAAAATATGTAAACTAACGCATCGTTCAGGATGTTTCATTTCCGAGGATAGTTCCGTGATTACGATTGTAGTGGAGTTGGTAGCAATGATAGTCTCCGGTGAAACGAACGATTCAACTTTTTCGAAAATGCTTTTTCGTAATTCCCTGCTGTTTTCCCGTTCCTTGGAGCGAACGGCTTCAATAACCAAATCACAACCGGCTAAATCACCGCAACGGGATGAGCCGTGAATACGCGAAAGAATGGCTCGTTTTTCTCCTGAAGTCATTCCCCAATGTGCAATTATATTATCCAAATTTTCAGACAGCTTTTCTTCGGCATATTTAACCTTTTGGTTGTTAATTTCAATAAAAGTAACATCTAATCCTCTCGATGCCATTGTAATAACAAGAGAGCGACCAACGACACCGCATCCGACAACCCCGACACGACTGAAAAGGACTTTGGGTCGCAAATCCGGATTTAATGCGTAATTTTCAATAGGTTCTACAACTTCTTCTTTCATTTGTTTTTTAATTTAGTTTGTTTGTATTTCATTCGTAATTGACTGAATCATGTATCAAACGCCGGCAGCTTGATTTGCCGTAATAGCAATCATGTTTACAATGTCACTAACGGAGCATCCCCTTGACAAATCGTTGATGGGTGCTGCCATACCTTGTAATACCGGTCCGATGGCTTCGGCGTGTGCCAAGCGTTGAACCAGTTTGTAAGCAATGTTCCCGGCTTGTAAATCAGGAAAAACTAATACATTAGCTTTACCGGCAATGGGGCTACCGGGGGCTTTTTTCTTGCCAATAGCATCAATAATGGCGGCATCGGCTTGTATCTCGCCGTCAATTTGCAAATGCGGTGCCATCTCTTGAGCAATTTTAGTAGCGTTAACGACCTTGTCCACCATTTCGTGCGAAGCACTGCCTTTGGTCGAAAAACTCAGCATAGCAACCCGTGGCTCTATGTGAACAATGGCTTTGGTCGTATTGGCTGTTGCTACGGCAATTTCTGCCAACTGTTTTTCATCGGGGTCGGGGTGAACGGCACAATCGGCAAATACCAAGATGCCGTTTTCACCAAATTCTTTGTCTTTCAGAATCATAATGAAAGCCCCGGAAACCACTGAAATATTCGGAAGCGTTTTAACATACTGGAATGCCGGACGCAAAACATTGGCAGTCGCATTCATTGCTCCGGCAACTTCACCGTCGGCATCACCGTTTTTGATCATTAAGGTGCCAAGATACAGCGGGTCTTCAATAAGCTTTATGGCTTCGTCTTTTATCATCCCTTTTTTCTTTCTGATTTCTACCATCAAATCGGCATACAACTCTTTTTTGGGATGCGAAACGGGGTCAATAATATGGGTTTGTTCAATATTTTTGAGCCCCATTTCTGCCGCTTTCTTAAAAATTTCATCGGGATTGCCAAGCAGGTAAATATCGGCAAGTTTCTTTTCAACAGCTTCGTCAGCAGCTTTTAAAGTCCTTTCTTCCAGCCCTTCGGGAAGGACTATCCGCTTGAAGTGTTTGCGGGCATTTTCTTGTATTTGTGATAATAAATCCATTGCTTAAAATTTTTCTTAAAGTTAACTTGTTTTTTTTGATTGATAAAATGATAATAATCACCTTCAGGGTATATTTTAAAACAGAAATTTCGTAACATTGCAAACTTATTTTTGTAATACAATGGCAGATTGCGATTTGGATATTTTTTTAGAAAAAATTTCGGATTCATTTCAGGAATTCAAAGGTGAAATATGGACTGATGAAGGAAGGCGTTTAATATACGGAACCGATGCTTCCATTTACAGGGAAATACCAAAAGCCGTATTTTTTCCTAAAGATAAAGCAGATATTTTACAGATAATCCGGTTTGCTTCCGAAAATAAGGTGCCTGTGATTCCCCGTGGTGCTGGAACTTCTTTGGCAGGACAAGTGGTAGGTGACGGTTTAATTGTGGATATTTCCCGTTATATGACGGATGTTGTGGCGTTGAACGAACAAGAACAATGGGTGTGCGTGCAGCCGGGAATTATTCGCGACAAACTGAATTTGTTTTTGAAAAATTACAATTTGTATTTTGGTCCCGAGACATCTACTTCAAACCGTGCGACCATTGGCGGAATGGTCGGCAACAATTCATCGGGAGCAGGGTCATTGCGGTATGGAACCACACGGGAGAGTGTTATTTCGGTAAAAGCACTATTGAGCAACGGCGAAGATGTGGAATTTGGTCCGGTTACCCGTGAACAGATTGAAACCAAAGCACAGGAGAAAACTTTGGAAGGGCAGATATACAAACAGTTCCTGGACCTATTGACTGACGAAAAGATACGACAGGAAATTACCAAACAGTTTCCTGATCGTTCATTGCACCGCAGAAATCACGGATATGCCCTTGATGTTTTGGCAGATTCTGCTGCCTTTTCCGGTTCGCAAAAGCAATTTAATATTGCACAATTCCTTACGGGGAGTGAAGGCACTTTGGCTTTTATATACGAGATTAAGCTGAAACTTTTTCCGGCACCGCCGAAAACCAAGCAACTGATTGTTATCTCGTTCAATGATTTGGATAAAGTTTTTCCTGCTAACCTTGAATTGCTCAAATTCAAACCTTTTGCCATCGAATTGATGGACGACAAGGTGCTGGATTTAACAAAAGAAAATCCGACACAAAAGCAAAACCGTCAACTGATTCAGGGCAATCCGAAAGCCGTATTGATAACCGAAATTGCCGATGATGACCATATTCGTTTAAATGCTTTGACAAACGAAATTATTAAAACATTGAAAGATAGGA
>JALTEO010000162.1 GCA_027073875.1 Bacteroidales bacterium | reverse complement strand
CAATTGAGGTTATAGAAAAAATTTTGGATTCTTTACCGGTTGATATTTCATTTGTTGATGCCGAGGATACGGTAAAATATTTTAATTCTCCCAAGGAAGGAAGAATTTTCCCAAGAACAAAATTAGATCTGGGAAGAAAGGTACAAAAATGCCATCCTCCAAAGAGCGTACATATAGTAAATAAAATCTTAACGGATTTCAGAAGCGGTAAAAGAAAAGATGCACCTTTTTGGATAAATCTAGGACCAAGAAAAATATATATTAACTATTTCCCCGTGTTTGATGATAACAACAATTATCTCGGAACATTAGAGGTAACACAAGACATAACAAAGATTCAAAAACTTGAAGGCGAAAAAAGGCTATTGGATCAAGAATAATTTACCATTACAATTTAAACCTATAATTGTCCCAATAAAAAATCGCAGAAAAACGGTACATACAGAAAAAATAGTATATTCCCTTCTAAGTTTTCATTACTAAGTGAAAAAGTAAATGAATTTTAATTTTTACCAGATTCTTGACATATTAAAGATTTTATGATTTAATAAAAAATTGATATAAAGGAGTAAATATGTACTCTAATGAGAAATTTTGGCGTGATTTTTGGATAAAAAACAAGGTATTTCAAACACAAGAAAAGGGTAAAAAATTCTATGTTCTTGAAATGTTTCCATATCCATCCGGAGATCTTCACATGGGACATTTGAGAAATTATGTAATTGGCGATGTTTACGCAAGATATTATAAAATGTTGGGTTATTCTGTTTTACATCCCATGGGTTGGGATGCCTTCGGATTACCTGCTGAGAATGCTGCCATTAAAAAAGATATTTCTCCAAAGGACTGGACAATGTCAAATATTTCCGTTTCGAAGAATACTTTTAAAGAAATGGGCATATCCTATGATTGGGAGAGAGAAGTCACTACTTGTTTACCGGATTATTATAAATGGACGCAATGGATATTTCTTAAATTATATGAAAAGGGTTTGGCATACAGAAAGGAATCACTGGTTAATTGGTGCCCATCGTGTAAAACGGTACTTGCCAATGAGCAGGTGGAAGACGGAAAATGTTATCGTTGCGGTACAGAGGTAACAAAAAAGAACTTAACTCAATGGTATTTTAAAATTACGGATTATGCGGATCGTCTATTAAAAGATCTGGATAAATTGGATAAATGGCCGGAAAAGGTCAAAACAATGCAAAAAAATTGGATAGGAAAATCATTCGGTATTACCGTAAGGTTTCCTCTGCTGCACAGTAGAAGTAAATATATTGATGTATTCACAACGAGACCCGATACTTTATATGGTGTCACATTTATGGCGGTTGCACCTGAAAATCCCATTATCCAAGAGCTCCCAATGGAAGAAGATGTAAAGAAAAAGGTAAACGATTATATTAAAAAGGCAAGAAAAAAAAGTGAAATTGAGCGTACGGGATCAAAAACCGAAAAAGACGGCGTCTTTACCGGGATCTATGCAAAAAATCCACTTACTGATGAAAAAATTGCCATATTTGTGGGTGATTATGTTCTTGCTTCATACGGCACAGGTGCTGTCATGGGTGTTCCTGCTCATGATACAAGGGATTTTGCCTTTGCAAAAAAATACAATATTCCCATAAAGATCGTTATACAGCCGAAAGACAAAAAATTAAAAGCAGAAGAAATGGAAGACGCCTTTACAGAAAGCGGTATAATGGAAAATTCGGGGCAATTCAGCGGAATGTTATCTCAAGATGCCAAGGAAAAGATAATGGAACATCTGGAAAAGATCGGTTGGGGTAAAAAGACAATTAATTATCGATTAAGAGATTGGCTCATTTCAAGACAGAGATATTGGGGTACACCAATTCCCATGGTACATTGTCCCAAATGTGGTATTGTTCCCGAAAAACCTGAAAATTTACCCGTATTATTACCGGATCCTCAAAAGGTTGATTATATCCCAAAGGGAAAATCGCCCTTGGCTTCGGTGGATGATTTTGTAAATACTACCTGTCCCGTTTGCGGAGGTCCGGCTAAAAGAGATACGGACACAATGGATACTTTTGTAGATTCTTCCTGGTATTTTTTAAGGTATGCGGATGCTCAAAATGATAAAAAAATATTTTCAAAAGAAAAGGGTGATTACTGGTTACCTGTCGATCTTTATATCGGCGGGGTTGAACATGCTATTTTACATCTTCTATTTTCACGTTTCATAACAAAATTTTTATATGATGAAGGTTTAATAAAATATGACGAGCCCTTCAAAGAACTTTTTACACAGGGAATGGTCATGAACAGAATAAATGGCGAACTTGAAGTTATGTCCAAATCAAAGGGGAATGCAATACCTGTTGGTCCCTTTGTTGAAAAAGAGGGTTCGGATGTTGCAAGGGGTACAATTCTTTTTATTGCCCCGCCGGAAAAGGACCTTGAATGGAATGAAAACAGCGTCCAAAGTATAAAGAATTTTATGCGAAGGATCGTACATACAATAAAGGAAATTCCAACGGTTGAAAAAAGTAATGAAGATTTAAATTATGAAATTAATTTTTTGATTAAATCATTTTCTTTTGATATAAAGCGATTTAAATTGAACACAGCGGTCTCTTCATTAATGAAATTTATAAATTTTACTGAAAAAAGTTACGATTTGGTGCGTTATTGTTTCTCAAATAGCACAATCCCCTTCCAAAGAAGATTTTGTGCCGAAGAGGGGATTCGGCGGTTTCGGCTTTCGATACGCC
>JALTEO010000161.1 GCA_027073875.1 Bacteroidales bacterium | reverse complement strand
GAAGAAGAACGCGTTACAAAATATCCTTCACTCGAAGAATATTTACCTGAAGTGTATAAAGATTTATTTGAAGTTCAAACAAATTTGGAGAATCATTTTCATGATATGCAGGATATTGAGTTCACCATTCAAGAAGGTAAATTATGGTTGCTGCAAACCCGTACAGGTAAACGAACAGGTGCAGCTATGGTAAAGATTGCCATGGATATCTTGGATGAGGGGAAAATAGATGAGAAAGAAGTCTTGATGAGGGTGGAACCTAATAAGTTAGATGAATTATTGCATCCTGTTTTTGATAAGGAGGCAATAAAATCAGCTCAAACACTTGTGAAAGGATTACCTGCATCACCGGGTGCCGCTACAGGACAAGTTGTCTTTTTTGCTGATGAAGCTGTAGAATGGGCTCAACAAGGTAAGGATGTTATTTTAGTTCGTATTGAAACTTCGCCGGAGGACTTAGCAGGAATGGATAGAGCCAAAGGTATTCTGACTGCTCGTGGCGGAATGACTTCTCATGCGGCTGTTGTTGCCCGTGGTATGGGAAAATGCTGTATTACCGGTGCAGGAGGAATGACCATTAATTATAAAACACGCCAAATAGAGGTAGATGGAAAAATATTGAACGAAGGTGATTGGATTTCAATCAATGGTTCCACCGGAGAGGTTTATGACGGAAAGATAAAAACCATTAACCCTGATATGAGTGGCGATTTTGACAGGATTATGGGAATGGCTGATAAGTTTGCAAAATTATCGGTTCGTACCAATGCGGATACACCTAAAGATGCTCAGGTAGCCAGAGATTTCGGTGCAATGGGAATTGGATTATGCCGGACAGAACACATGTTTTTTGACGAAGAGAGAATTATTGCTGTCAGAGAAATGATTTTGGCTGACGACGAAGCAGGTCGGCGTGAGGCATTAGATAAATTATTGCCGATGCAACGCAGTGACTTTGAGGGAATCTTTGCAGCCATGCACGATTTGCCGGTAACAGTTCGTTTACTTGACCCGCCACTGCATGAATTCCTGCCGCACGAAGATGAGAATCAAAAGGAAATGGCTGATGAAATGGGGATTTCTCTTGCCAAAGTGAAAGAAAAAGTAGAAGCCCTTTCGGAATTGAATCCTATGCTCGGACATCGTGGTTGCCGTTTAGGAAATACTTATCCGGAAATTACTGAGATGCAGAGCCGTGCTATTATCGAAGCTGCTTTGAATCTGAAGAAAAAAGGTATTCATGCAAAACCTGAGATTATGGTTCCGTTAACAGGGACAGAGGAAGAAATGAAGATGCAGGAAGAGATTGTTCGTAAAACTGTAGAGAAAGTGTTTAAGGAATATGGCGATACCATAGATTATTTGGTAGGAACAATGATTGAAGTGCCGAGAGCGGCATTAACTGCTGATGAAATTGCCAGACATGCGGAATTTTTCTCATTCGGAACAAATGACTTGACACAGATGACTTTCGGTTATTCCCGCGATGATGCCGGCAAGTTCTTGCCTGTATATTTGGAAAAAGGAATTCTGAAAAATGATCCGTTTGAAGTGCTTGATCAAACAGGTGTAGGACAGTTGGTTGAGATGGCTACAAAAAAAGGTCGTCAAACTAAGCCGAATCTGAAAGTAGGTATTTGTGGTGAGCATGGTGGAGAACCTTCATCTATTGAATTTTGCCATCGTGTAGGAATGAATTATGTGAGCTGTTCTCCTTTCAGAGTGCCGATAGCTCGAATTGCAGCAGCACAGGCAAACATAAAATATGCTAAGTAAACAGTTAATGTTTAATCATTAGTTTTATACTGTTTTATCATCCTAAACGCAGTGAAGAATCTGTAAATAATGACTATTCAATATATTGAGATTCTTTGTTGCGTTTAGAATGAAAGTTTTTTCTTTTTGCAAAGAATTATTAGAACTTCCCTTAGGTTATGACTGTTTTTCTCTTCTTTTTCGTTCTACTTCTTTCAGGAGAATTTTACGAATACGCATTGATTTAGGCGTAACTTCGAGATATTCGTCTTTGCGGATATATTCCATTGCTTCTTCTAATGAAAACTTAACCGGTGGCGGCAAGACGGTCTTTTCGTCTGAGCCGGAAGCACGCATATTGGTTTGTTTTTTTGTCTTACAGATATTGATAACAATATCGTTTTGGCGGGTGTTTTCGCCAATGACTTGCCCCTCGTAAACGGGTTCGCCCGGGTTGACAAAGAAAGTGCCGCGGTCCTGTAATTTGGCAAGTGCATAGGCAATAGATGTCCCTGTTTCCATGGCGATAAGTGCACCGTTTTGTATGATGCCTATTGGGCCTCGCCATACTTGGAATTGATAAAACCGGTGTGCAATAATTGCCTCACCTTCGGTGGCGGTAAGGAGTTTATTGCGGAGTCCGATGATACCTCTTGATGGAATAAAAAAATCCAGATGAGTGCGATCGTCTTTAGCATCAATATTTTTTATTTCGCCTTTTCGTTGTGTAACAAGTTCGATGACTTTGCCTGAAAATTCTGTGGCAACTTGAACTGTTAATAATTCGATGGGTTCTAATTTGGTGCCGTCGTCGCGTTTTTTGATGATGACTTTGGGTTGTCCGAGTTGAAATTCGTAACCTTCCCGCCGCATTGTTTCTACTAAAATAGATAAATGAAGAATGCCACGACCGTAAACCAAATAAGTGTCCGGAGAATCCGTTTCTTCTACTTTCAATGCTAGATTTTTCTCTGTTTCCTTAAAAAGCCGGTCGCGTAAATGTCTTGAGGTAACAAATTTTCCGTCTTGACCGAAAAAAGGAGAGTTGTTGATAGTAAACAACATACTCATGGTTGGCTCGTCAATTTTTACGGGAGGTAATCCTTCAGGGTTTTCTAAATCGGCAATGGTATCGCCAATATCAAAGTTCTCAATGCCGAGCAGGGCAACTATTTCACCGGAATAAACCAAGTCTTTTTTCTTTTCTTTGCTTAATCCTTCAAAGACATAGAGCTCTTTGATTTTTGTTTTGAAAATTTCGCCAGACCGTTTGACTAATGAAACTTCTTGCCCCCATTGCAGTGTGCCGCGACTTAATCGTCCGATGGCAATTCTGCCTACATATGATGAATAGTCCAGTGCCGTGATGCGCATTTGTGTAGTACCTTCTACATGTTTGGCAGGTGGAATATTATCAATAATGGTATCAAGCAGAAAAATAACATCTTTTGTGGGTTTTTGCCAGTCGGCACCCATCCATCCTTGTTTGGCAGAACCGAAAACAACCGGAAAATCCAGTTGATCTTCCGAAGCGTTCATACTTGCCATCAGGTCAAAGACCTTGTCAACGGTATCGTCGGGATTGCAATTCAGTTTATCCACTTTATTGACAACGACAATGGGTTTCAGCCCGAGTTCTATGGCTTTCTGTAGCACAAAACGGGTTTGAGGCATAGGACCTTCAAAAGCATCAACAATGAGCAAAACGCCGTCAGCCATATTTAATACTCTTTCTACTTCGCCACCAAAATCGGCATGTCCGGGCGTGTCTATGATATTTATTTTTGTGTTTTTATATCTGACCGATACATTTTTTGATAAAATGGTAATGCCCCGTTCGCGTTCCAAATCGTTACTGTCGAGTATCAATTCACCCATATCTTGATTTTCCCTGAACAGTTTTACTTGCCATAGAATTCTATCAACAAGTGTGGTTTTCCCGTGATCAACATGGGCAATAATGGCGATATTTCGTTTTTCTAACATTGTGTGCTTTTTTTGAGGCGGCAAAAGTAACCGTTTTTGTAATGCAGCTGTCAAGAATTTTTAAAAATATCTATTTATTTTTTATATTGTTAATTTTAATTGTGATGGAAAACTAATAGAATCTGTTCTTTCTGGTTTGGAACTTAAAAGGAAAATGATAGAAGAAGAACTTGTGATTATAAGGAGGAACGACGAAGCAATTTCAACCAGTAATAAACAAGATTGCTTGCAATGAACCAATAATACCGATTACACATTTAATCCAATAAATTGTACTATTTTCATGTAGCATCGGCATTATACCAAATCTTTTTTGGACTAATTTATATTAGTAAATGGTATAAACAGATTGCTTAACTTTGTTCACAATGATGCTTGTTTCGCTTTTTTGAAGTTTGCTACTATCTTGTTTTCTCCCATTTAATAAATCATTTTCGTATTCCACAACTTTTTGAAATGTTTCATTTTTTTCTTATCTCAAACTCATGTTAAAATATATCAAACTAAAAATGCTTATCTTTACAAACTCAAAATAAATCCGGATTTTAATGATTGACCCCGCTACCATAGAGAAAATACTTGATGCTGCCGACATTGTAGATGTTATCGGTGAATTTGTGCAGTTACGCCGGCGGGGAAGTAATTATATCGGGCTATGTCCGTTCCATAACGAGAAAACACCGTCGTTCACCGTGTCGCCAAGCAAACAAATTTTCAAATGCTTCGGCTGCGGTGTTGCCGGCAATGTGGTATCGTTCATTAAAGAACATGAAAAGTTAAGCTATCAGGATGCTCTGAAATTTCTGGCAAAAAAATATGGCATTCCCATACAAGAGCGAGAAATGACACAGGAAGAAATTGATGCCAAGAAAATTACCGAGAGTCTTACCATTGTCAATGAATTTGCCCATTCATATTTTCAGGATATCCTTTACAATAACCCTGAAGGACAAAGTGTCGGCTTACCATATCTGAAAGAACGAAATATCCGTGAAGATATCATTAAAAAATTTCAACTTGGCTATGCTACTTCCTCTTTCAATGGATTGACATCTACAGCCAAGACAAAAGGATATAAAGAAGATTTTTTGATAAAACTCGGGTTGGCAAGCAAAAAAAACGATAAAGTTTTTGATAAATTCCGTGAACGGGTCATCTTCCCTATCCATAGTCTTTCGGGCAAAGTAGTTGCCTTTGGCGGTCGCGTACTAAAAAAAGATGAGAAAACGGCAAAATACCTCAACTCGCCGGAGTCGGAACTTTATATTAAAGGAAATAATCTTTACGGATTATATTTTGCTAAGAAAAGTATTGTTTCCAAAGATAAATGCTATCTTGTTGAGGGCTATACCGATGTTTTGGGATTTGCACAAGCCGGCATCGAAAATGTTGTCGCCTCACAAGGCACAGCTCTCACCAAGAATCAAATCCGCCTTATCAATCGTTTTACAAAAAATCTAACGGTAGTTTACGACGGCGATGCAGCCGGCATCAAAGCAGCTATTCGCGGTATTGATTTGATATTGGAACAAGGAATGAATGTTAAGGTAGTATTATTACCCGAAGGCGAAGACCCTGATAGTGTATCGCACAAATGGAGTAGTAGTGAACTGATAGAATATTTGAACAAAAACGAAACGGATTTTATCCATTTCAAAATCAATTTATTACTTCAAGAAGGTGGCGATGACCCTTACAAACGGGCACAAATGGTAAATAACATTGTAGATACCATATCATTGATACCGGACAGGATTACTCGTACTGTTTACATATCAGACGCTGCAAAGCAACTGAAAATAGAAGAAGACATTTTGTATCGTGCCCTCCAACAGATTTTTTATAAAAACCGAAAAAAAACAGGTAAATTTGTAAAGCAGGATGAAAACAAAGAAAAGGTAGTTCCAAGTATTCCTGTATTCATTTCCGACACTTATGCGCTGGCTCAAGAAAAAGAAATGATTCGGTTATTACTTAAATATGGCGATAAGACTTTTAAATATACGACTAAAAATAATGATGGAGAGGAAATAAGTCAAGAATTTGAGGTTGGTTCTTTTATTATTGACAGTATTCGCTCCGACTCGTTACATCCTGAGTTCAAGAATATTTATTATAAACAAATTTTTGAGGATTACGCATCGGGAAAAACTGATGTTAAATATTTTATCAATCACGAAAATGATGAAATACGAAAACTGGTTGCTGATTTACTAACTAATGAAATTCAGGTTAGTAAAATTTTTAAAGAACGGGGTAGTTATACACTTTCCGAAGAAGATAGGTTAAATGACTTAGTTGTAAGCACCCTTGTATTATACAAACGAAAAGTTTTGGAACAATATCGTGAAGATTTGATTAAGGAGATAGAGAAAACAGAAGATAATCAAGAAGAATTGGAAGCTCATTTTTTAAAGCTCAAAAATATTAATCAGGCACTACAAGTACTTTCCGATAAATATGGGTGGGTCGTTTTTTAACAAAAAAGCCCACAACCAAAACCGGCTGTGAGCTTTCTTAAAAAGAAGTTTACTATTTATCTTAAAGCGTATGAACGGTTTCTACGCTTTCCAACCCTTTTTCAATTGCTTTTTCGTTAATTGGTAATAAATTGTGATACCGTTCCGGTAAGGATTTTTTTAATCCTTTTTTTACATTTTCCATTTTAACAACAGGTTTCACTTTGAGATAAGCTCCCAAAACGACCATATTATACACTTTTGTATTTCCGATATCAACTGCTAATTTATTAGCGTCAATACGATAAATATTGATGTCCTTTCGTGTAGGGTGTTTTATTATTCCATTAGGGTCATATAGCAAGACACCTCCGGGTTTTACACCTTTCTCAAATTTATCCATTGATTGTTGATTTAGAATTACAGCTGTATCAAACTGTGTTAAAATAGGAGAACTTATTCGTTCATCAGAAAGGATAACGGTAACATTTGCAGTACCACCACGCATTTCAGGACCGTAAGACGGCATCCAAGAAACTTCCTGATCTTGCATAATTCCGGAATAAGCTAGAATTTTACCCATGGAAAGAACGCCTTGTCCTCCAAAACCGGCTACTATAATTTCTTCAGTCATAACTTTAAATTTTATTTATTAACTAATTGACCATCAACTTTAATATCTCCAAGCGGATAAAATGGAAACATATTATCCTCCATCCACTTATTTGAATTTACGGGTGTCATTTTCCATCCGGAATTACAATTAGAGACAATCTCGACAAATCCAACTCCTTTATTTGCCATAGCAACTTCAATAGCTTTTTTCATAGCTTTTTTTGCTCTTCTGACATTTTTGGCAGTATGTACAGACTGACGGGTTACGAAATTAGTTCCCGGTAACTGTGCTACCAATTCGGTTATTTTAATTGGATTTCCCATTTGATGAGCATCGCGTCCATGTGGCGTTGTAGATGTTTTCATTCCCAACAATGTTGTCGGAGCCATTTGTCCCCCTGTCATTCCGTAGATACCATTATTAATAAAGATAATAACAATATTTTCACCGCGGTTACAAGCATGAATAGTTTCGGCAGTACCAATAGCAGCCAAATCGCCATCACCTTGATAGGTGAAAACGAATTTGTTGGGCCACAAGCGTTTGATGGCTGTTGCCAAAGCAGGAGCCCGACCATGAGCTGCCTCTTGCATGTCAACATTCATAAATTCGTATGCTAGGACTGAACAACCTACAGGTGCGATACCTATTGTGTTTTCTTGCATTCCCATTTCATCAATCAGTTCCATGAAAATACGGTGGGCAACACCATGACCACAACCCGGACAATATGACAAAGTGTTGTCTGTCATTAACTTAGTTTTTACATAAACTGCATTTCCCGGTTTCTTTACCTGATCAATAATATTTTGTTTTGTAGCTTCCATAAATTAACCTCCAATAATTTTTTGTTTTAATGCGTCTAATACATCTTCAGGGTTTGGAATCATTCCACCAACCCTGCCATAAAACTCTACTTTGGCTCTTCCTTTAACAGCCAAATGCACATCTTCAATCATTTGTCCCATACTCATTTCTACAGATAAGAAACCTTTGGCACCGTTTTCAACATGTTTTTCAATTACTTTGTAAGGATATGGGAATAAAGTAATTGGACGAATCAAACCAACTTTAATGCCTTCGGTACGAGCTAGATCAACAACCTTTTGACAAATTCTTGCAGAGGAACCATAAGCAACCAAGAAGTAGTCTGCATCGTCACAATTTATTTCTTCGCAACGAACTTCTTCTTCGGTCATTTTGGCATATTTTTCGCCTAATTTATGATTGTGTTTTTCTTGCTTTGAAGAATCCAAGTCTAAAGAAGTGATAATATTCCGTTCTCTGGTTGCCGGTTTTCCCGTTGTAGCCCAATCACCATATTTTTCAATAATTTCCTCATCGGTTAATCGCGGCATTTGATCGAATAATTCTACTTTTTCCATCATTTGTCCAATAACACCATCGGAAAGAATTAAAGCAGGATTTCTGTATTTGAATGCTAAATCAAAAGCTAATGGTACAAAATCAACCATTTCCTGAACAGAAGAAGGTGCCAAAACAATTAAACGATAGTCACCATGACCACCACCTTTTGTTGATTGGAAATAGTCGGATTGCGAGGGTTGGATAGTTCCCAAGCCCGGTCCGCCACGAACAACATTTACAAATACAGCAGGCAGTTCTGCACCTGCAATATAGGAAATCCCTTCTTGCATTAAGCTGATGCCCGGACTGGAAGACGATGTACAAACTTTTTTTCCTGTAGCAGCACCACCATATAACATGTTGATAGCGGCTACTTCACTTTCTGCCTGTAATACAACCATACCTGTTCGTTTTTCAGGTTGCTCGGCAGTTAAATACTCGATTACTTCGGATTGTGGGGTAATGGGATAACCGAAGTATCCGTCCACACCGGCACGAATCATAGCTTCGGCAATTGCCTCATTGCCTTTCATTAATTTTAACTCACCCATAATAATAATTTTTTTAATTAAACTTCAATTTTTGCTCTGAACACAGTTAAAACCGCATCAGGACATACAACTGCACAATCTGCACAACCGACACAATTATCTATGTCTTTAAAGACAACATAATGGTAACCTTTACCATTTACATCTTCACCCATCACGAGACAATCCTTCGGACAAGCAACAACGCACAGTTCACAACCTTTACAGACTTCATTTTCTACTTCAACAAAGCCTTGAATTTTATTCGCCATATTATTTCTCCTTTGATTTTTTAGTTCCTTTCAAAATTAAATATTTTCAGTAATTTGGAATATGT
>JALTEO010000160.1 GCA_027073875.1 Bacteroidales bacterium | reverse complement strand
CTTATAGAGATAGGGTTCATTCAAAAGTAAGTATTGAAATAACCACATTACAGGAATTGTCTTTAGATTACTTGGGAGCAGGTATTGGTCCAAATGAGTATCTAGATAGAGATGCTCAGGATTCAAAAGATTACCAGTTAATGATAATTGAAGAATCTTATAACAATGCATTAGAAAATGATTTTGAATCGTATAAAGAATTCTGTTCAACGGATTTTATTTCATTTATTGACAAAGTAAGTATTGAAGAAATGTTGGAGATGCTTCAGCATGAGATTGCTGTTACGATAAAAGGTCGTGCAAATGAGAATATTGAAAAATATAGATTATTACCTAAAAAAGTAATGGATAAATATGAAAGTTTCCAAAAAGAACTGAATGATTATAAAAAATCTATCAATAACAAATCAAAATAATATTATGCCAAAAAGTCAGGAGAATATTGATACTGTATTAAAAGGGATAAATGCGAAGTTTTTTACTAATTACTGAGTTTTTTTAGCGAATCAGCTTTAGCAATACACTGTTGCATTTTTGCCTTATTGCCTAACATTTGATAAGTAATTCCCATATTTATCCATACTTGTATATCATCAGGGCTAAGTACTGCTGCCTTTTTGGAATGAAGTAATGAAGTTTTAAAATCTTTTTTCAGCCCGTAAGCTACGCCAAGGTCTTTTTGGACTTGTACTTTATTTGGACCTAATTTTTCAGCTTTCAGCAAATAAGTAATAGACGAATCCAGATTATTCAGATACCTGCCGTAAACATTTCCGATTTGATAAGTAATCCAAAACCTGTTGGGAGAAATAGTATCTACATCTTTAAGGATTTGCAATCGTTTTTGTGGTGGAATAGAATCATTTAAAATTATTTTCAGATTATTAAAAACATTTTGATAATTAGGATTCATCAGTAATATTTTTTTGTAATAATACCAAGTGGAATCAATCTGTTTGCCATCTTCATAAAATCCGTTTCCCAACAATAGAAGGGCATCGGAGTATCTCGGGTGAATCTTTATGGCACGGTGTAGATAGAAAAGTGCTTTTTCTAACATTTGTTGCTTCTTACCCGTATCTTTCTCTCGCTTTGATGCTTCTATCAGTTTGCCGCCTGCCGAAGTATTGCTTTTGGCACTGTCGAACGAAATGTTCACATCGTGGGTAAAAAGTGTAAGATCGTCTTTCCAATCGCGGTTTCTTACAATGGTTTTTCCCGTGTA
Organism: Bacteroidales bacterium; assembly: GCA_027073875.1. GTDB lineage: Bacteria > Bacteroidota > Bacteroidia > Bacteroidales > JALTDM01 > JALTEO01. The sequence continues at coordinate 7,840 of JALTEO010000160.1, read as the reverse complement.
AGGCAAAAGGATAAGGACAACGATTGTGATTAAAACGGTTGGTTTGGCTTTAAAGAATTTCAATAAGTAAAATGCTAAAATCAAGGCAAATGCAACAGATGGCATAAACATAAATCGTTCGTTCATAAAAGTGCCAACGGGAAATAATACATTGGATACCAACGAGAAACTGGCAAAATAAAAGAACAGAGCAAACGAAACGACTTTATTTTTTTTCAGCGTAGCAAAAGCAATTATTATGAGTGCTAAATGAAATAAAACAGAAAAAATAACCCACGGATTACCAAAATCAACCAAATGAATATGATACGGATAATAATCGTAGGTAAGTGGATGCGGGAAAAACAACAGTTTGATGTAGATAATGAAAGTCAGGATGATAGTGGCAAACTTTTGACTGCCGGTAGCATATAAAAACGGATTATTCATTAATTCCCGCGGAATTGACTGATTGGGTAAACCTACAATGGAAAAACGGATAATCAGATAAATAACGGCTGTTACCAGAAGTGGGGCAGTAACCGCAAAAAGTGTTTTCCATTTTTTGTCAACAAACAAGTAGATGGCAAACGGAATGATGAACAGAAAAGTAATTGCTGTTTCTTTTGCCATAATACCAAGGAACAAAAATACACTGCTTAATATTAGTTGCAACGGTTTTTTCTGTCGTACAAATTTTATGGCATACCACATTGCCAACAGACTGCCAAGCATAGTGAGGATTTCATCGCGTCCTTTGATGTTGGCAACTGCCTCTGTGTGGATAGGATGTGCCAGCCAAATGATAGTTGCCAAAAACGGTAGCGACAGCCACCATCTTTTATTATCCGTTACAGGAAAGAGCTGAAGCAAAACCAAAAAAAGGAGATAACCCGTCAGGGCATAAAATAAGATATTGAAGAAATGACTAATACCCGGACTTTTACCGAAAAATTCGTATTCCACAGCAAACGAAATAGTTGACAATGGACGGTATCGTCCGCCGGAGACTAAATTTTTTTGTTTGCCGAAAAATCCCGTGAAATATTCGGTTGTCAACAAATCTTTGATGCCCGAGAATCCTTTTTTTGTAAATTGATTTTGTGTGATGACAATGGCATCGTCCAGTGCGTAATCGTTAAAAATTGTATTGCCGTAAAGAACAAATGAAAGGCCGAGAATTATCAGAAATACTTGTTTCTTCATTAATTTATATTTTACAAGTCGTATGACAATTAAATGTTCCTTTAGAAAAGCCGGTCTATTAAATTATCGTCAGCAAAATTTGGAATAGTTACTTGTAAATTGCTTGTCCTTTCCATTTCAATGTGAATAGCATCGTAAGCTCCTTTATTTCTTGCCCAATTCCTTCGTGCAATACCATTATTGATATCCCAAAACAGCATTTGCCGGATGCGTCTGTCTGCTTCTGGTGAACCGTCGAGTACCATCCCGAATCCACCGTTGATAACTTCACCCCAACCGACACCGCCACCATTGTGGATAGAAACCCAAGTGGCACCACGGAAAGCATCACCGATGACATTTTGGATAGCCATATCTGCCGTAAAACGGGAACCATCGTAAATGTTTGATGTCTCACGATAAGGGGAGTCTGTTCCTGATACATCGTGGTGGTCGCGTCCGAGTACAATAGGCATTTTAATTTTTCCATCACGAATTGCTTTATTAAATTCTAAAGCGATTTTAATTCTGCCTTCTGCATCGGCATAGAGGATTCTGGCTTGCGAACCGACAACCAATTTATTTTTTCCGGCTTCGGCAATCCAGTGAATATTGTCTTTCAACTGGTTAAGGATACTGTCGGGGGCATGAGTAGCAATTTCTGAGAGTACATTAAAAGCAATTTTATCTGTTAGTGCTAATTCATCGGGATTGCCTGATGTGCATACCCAACGGAACGGACCAAATCCATAGTCGAAAAATAGTGGTCCCATAATATCTTCAACATAAGACGGATAAATAAATCTTCCATCGGGTTTCAGGATGTCGGCACCGGCACGCGATGCTTCAAGTAAGAAAGCATTACCATAATCAAAGAAATACATGCCGTTGTCTGTCAGTTTTTTTATGGCAGATATTTGGCGAATTAAAGATTCATGAACTTTTTGTTTGAATTGTTCAGGATTTTTAGCCATCATATCTTGTGATTCTTCAAAAGATAATCCGACAGGATAATAACCGCCGGAATAAGGAAGATGTAACGAGGTTTGGTCGGAACCTAAATCAACGGAGATGTTTTTTTCTGCCAGTTTTTCCCATAAATCTACAATATTTCCTGCATAGCCGAGCGAAACAGCTTCTTTATTGTTGCGGGCTTTTTCAATACGGAGAAGTAATTTATCAAGGTCGTAATATTTTTCATCTAACCATCCTTGTGCGTGTCTCTTTTCTAATGCTTTAGTATTGATTTCTGCAACGACACCAACAACGCCGGCAATGCGGGCAGCTTTGGCTTGTGCACCCGACATACCGCCCAATCCTGAAGATACAAAGAGTTTTCCACCAAGTGAGGCTTCACCGTTTTTGAGTGTTTTTCGTCCTGCATTTAAAACCGTAATGGTTGTGCCGTGAACAATGCCTTGAGGACCGATATACATAAATGATCCGGCAGTCATTTGTCCGTATTGTGTTACTCCCATAGCATTAAATCGTTCCCAGTCGTCAGGTTTTGAATAGTTTGGTACCATCATACCGTTGCTTACCACAACGCGTGGTGCTTCTTTGTGCGAAGGGAAAAGTCCCAAAGGATGACCCGAGTACATAGCTAAAGTTTGTTCATCGGTCATGGTAGCTAAATATTTCATGGTGAGTAGATACTGTGCCCAGTTTTGAAAAACACTGCCATTGCCGCCATAAGTAATTAATTCGTGTGGATGTTGAGCAACGGCTTCGTCCAAATTGTTGCTAATCATAACCATAATGGCTGCTGCTTGTTTCGATTTATGAGGATATTCTTCCAATGGACGGGCATACATCTTATAGTCGGGACGAAAACGGTACATATAAATGCGACCATATGTTTCGAGTTCTTTTTTAAATTCAGGAGCTAATTCCGAATGAAATTTCTTCGGAAAATATCTAAGTGCATTTTTTAAAGCTAATTTTTTTTCTTCTGTAGTTAATATATCCTTTCTGACAGGTGCATGATTAATATTGATATCGTAGGGTTTTGGATTTGGTAATTCATTTGGAATTCCCTGTAAAATAGCTTGTTGGAAATCTGTTGTTGTCATAATACAGCTTTTTTAATTTTGTGTAAAGTTAATTTTTTTTGTTTTAAATAAAGTTTCAAGCAACTTTTTTCCTATTTTTGTAGTCTAACCAAATACTAACTAAAAATTTTTTTAATGAAAAAAGGATTATTACTTATGGTGCTTTTGGCAGGAATCTTTTCGTTTTCTGTTCAGGCACAGACAAGTATTGGTGGTATTCCGCCAAGTTTTAAACAAAATTTATCTTTGAAAAATGTTGATTTTTTGAATTTAGAGACACCCGATTTGAAACAGGTTTATAAAGAAGATGATGAGATTTGGGAGAAACAAGGACTGTTCCGTTTCGCTGTAGGTGTTCCTGTTGATGTTAATTTGGATAATTCAGGAACATGGACAGATTTACCTAATGGAGGAAGAATCTGGCGACTACATTTAAAAAGTTTCGGCTCACTTGCTACTGGTGTTTATTATGACGATTTTTATTTGCCGCTTGGTGCTCGATTATTTGTTTATGATCCTTCACATAAGCATGTTCTAGGGGCATATACTTATAGAAATAATCAAGAAGGTGGATTGTTTGCAAATGAAGTAATTCCGGGTGATGAAGTTATTTTAGAATTATATTTACCCGAAAAACTTACAGCGAAACCTCGTTTATCTATTGATGAGATTTCTTATGCCTATAAAAATGCGGGCTTTGTCGAGGAAAGAGGTGTCCGGGCATCTGATACCTGTGAGGTAAATGTTAATTGTTCTCCCGAAGGTGACGATTGGCAAGACGAAAAACGCGGTGTTGCCAAGATACTTGTTAAAATAGGAGATGATTATTATCTGTGTTCAGGATCCTTGGTTAATAACACAAATCAAGACTGTACACCATATTTTTTAACAGCAGATCACTGTGGTGCAGATGCTACTGCAGATGACTTTAGTCAGTGGATATTTTATTTTAATTATGAATCTTCAACATGCTCGGGAACTGATGGTCCTGATGATAATACGGTAACGGGTTGTGTCAAAAAAGCAGAAGCTGCAAATAATATAGATACAACTTCCGATATGTTATTTTTAGAACTGAATGAGACGCCTCCGACATCTTATAATGTATATATGAACGGATGGGATAGAACAAATACTAAAAGCTCAAGTGGTGTAGGTATTCATCATCCGGCAGGTGACATTAAGAAAATATCAACTTATACTACCACTTTGGATTATTATGGAAAAACACATTGGGAAGTATATTGGGATGCTACAACAAATGGTCATGGTGTTACAGAAGGGGGATCTTCCGGCTCACCGCTTTTTAATAACTCAGGATTAATTGTCGGGACATTGACAGGTGGTTGGTCTGCATGTAGTGATGGTGGTGCAGGTGCCGGTACAGGACCTGATAAAAAAGATGTTTATGGTAAAATGTATTTTCACTGGGATCAAAATGGACCGGATTCTACGGAACAATTGAAACCATGGTTGGATCCTTCTAACTCAGGTGTTACAACATTGTCAGGCATGTATTGTAATGATGTTCCGCCTGAAGCTGATTTTAAGGCAGATAGAACTACTGTTGCTGTGGGGGATACAGTTAATTTCACAGACTTATCTTCTAATGCACCAACATCATGGTCATGGTCATTCTCGGGAGGTGCACCATCATCTTCTACAGTCCAGAATCCCAGTGTGCATTATGATACCATTGGTGATTATGATGTTTCGTTAATTGCTACAAATGACTATGGATCAGATACAGTAGTTAAAACAACTTACATCCATGTGGTTGATCATCAGACAACTTGTGATACCTTGAATTATCCTTTGCCGGGTTCGGCTGTGGGTTATACCAGTGTAGATGGCGATGGTAATCCTAATGGCTATGTTGCGGGAAATAATGATTATGGTGATTTGGTAAAAGCTAATTATTTTGAACAACCTGCAGGATACGATGAAATTAATTCAGCTTATTTCTGGTTCTATATGGCTAAAGATGATGGTTCTACGACAGATATTGATTTTAAGGTTTGGGCGGATAATAATGGAACTGTTGGCGATGAATTAGCAACGAAATCTGTTCCATTAAGTGATATTGTCTCAGATGTTAATTCACATTATATGACACATGTTACTTTTGACTCACCAATTAGTATCACGGGGGCATTTTATGTAGGTGTTGTGTTACCACAATCATCAGGTGATACTTTGGCTCTGGTTTCAAATACTGATGGTGATACAGATCCCGGTACAGCTTGGGAACAAAAGAGTGATGATACTTGGCATAATTTTGTGGATGGTTGGAATCTGAATGTAGCACTCGCTGTCTTTCCGGTAGTTTGTCCTGAGGTAACAGGAAATACAATTATTGATAATGAAACAGGAGAATATCTTGGTGTTTTCCCGAATCCAAATAATGGACATTTTGGAGTTACTTATATCTCAAATAATGTTAAAGATTTTACAATAAATGTTGTTACCATAGACGGTAGAACTGTTTATTCCAAATCTTTTAGCAAAAATGCACCACTTTTCCGTCATGATTTTGACTTTAGTAAATTTGCTAAAGGAATTTATTCATTACAGGTGGTTTCTGAAAAAGGAGCTTCAAACTATAAATTAGTTATTCAATAAAATCAGGTTAATAAATAGGTAAAGGGTTGTCTTATTCAGGACAACCCTTTTTTATTTTGTAGATTTTATAAACCGTTTTTAAAAAACCGTATTTTTGCAAAAAAATAATTTATGACTGAGAATAAGGAAACAACCAAGGAAACACTGAATTTTATAGAACAAATTGTTGAAGAAGATTTGGCATCAGGAAAACATCAAACTATTTTGACGCGTTTCCCGCCGGAGCCAAATGGCTATTTACATATCGGACATGCAAAGTCTATTTGCTTGAATTTTGGGTTGGCACAAAAATACGGAGGCAAGACCAATTTGCGTTTTGATGATACTAATCCTGAGAAGGAAGATGTAGAATATGTTAATTCTATAATGGAAGACATTAAATGGCTTGGATTTCAATGGGAAGGAGACCATCATTATGCTTCCGATTATTTTGATACATTATATGAATATGCTGTAAAATTAATCAAAGCAGGTAAAGCTTATGTGTGCGAATTAACGCCCGAAGAGGTTTCAGAATATCGTGGAACAACAACGAAACCGGGCAAAGAAAGCCCATGGCGGAACCGTTCTATTGAGGAGAATTTATCCTTATTCGAAAAAATGAAAAACGGTGAAATTGAAGAAGGTAAAATGATGTTGCGAGCCAAAATTGATATGGCTTCGCCTAATATGCATATGCGTGATCCGATAATGTACCGTATTCGTAAGGTATCGCACCATAGAACAGGCGACAAATGGAATATATACCCGATGTATGATTTTGCCCATGGTCAGTCTGATTATATTGAAGGAATTACACATTCTATTTGTACGCTTGAATTTGAAATCCATCGTCCGCTATATGATTGGTTCTTAGATCAAATTGCCGATAAAGATAAAATTCGTCCCCGGCAGATTGAGTTTGCACGACTGAATCTAAGTTATACCATAATGAGCAAACGGAAGCTGTTGGAATTGGTTGAGAAAAAGGTAGTAACAGGATGGGATGACCCGAGGATGCCGACAATTTCAGGTTTTCGCCGTCGGGGATATACGCCTGAATCAATACGGAATTTTGCCGATGAGATTGGTGTGGCAAAACGCGACGGAATTATTGATGTGTCGTTGTTGGAGTATTTCATTCGTCAGGATTTGAATAAAAATGCAGAACGAAGGATGGCTGTTCTTAATCCGTTAAAGGTGGTAATTACAAATTATCCCGAGAATCAAACAGATGAACTGGAAGCTGTTAATAATCCGGAAGATGAAAGCAAAGGAAAACGCAAAATTACTTTTTCGCGGGAGTTGTATATTGAACGGGACGATTTTATGGAAGACCCACCACGCAAATTCTTCCGGCTTACGGTAGGTCGGGAAGTCCGTTTGCGGTATGCTTATTTTATTACTTGTAATGAAGTGGTTAAAGATGAAAATGGCGAAATAGTTGAGCTTCGTTGTACCTATGACCCTGCAACTAAAGGTGGCGATTCTCCCGATGGCAGAAAAGTAAAAGCAACACTTCACTGGGTAAATGCCCGTGAAGCAAAGGATGTGGAAGTTCGGCTTTACGATAGATTATTTGTAAAAGAAGACCCTAATGAGGTAGAAGAAGGACAATCGTTCTTAGATAATATTAATCCTGATTCACTGAAAATAATTACAGGGAAAGTAGAACCGGCATTGACGAAAGTTATGCCCGAAGAAAAATACCAATTTGAGCGACTTGGATATTTTACCGTGGATAAGGATTCAACACCTGAAAAAGTGGTATTTAACAGAACGGTAACTTTACGGGATACTTGGGCAAAGATAAAAGGAAAATAAAAATATTACTACTTCAGTATAGTCAAATAATTAAAAATCAATAGACTCGTGCTTTAGCACGGGTCTGAAATATATAAAAGATGGTCGTTTTGGCGGTATTTTGGTTTGCGAAGCACCAAAATTGTGACAAAACATTTTGAGAATTAGATGATTAAAATTCTAATCTATTGCTAAATTGTAACAAAAAAAATCATTTTGTT
>JALTEO010000159.1 GCA_027073875.1 Bacteroidales bacterium | reverse complement strand
AACGAAATGTTGGGGAAATACCCGTATTCAAAATTTGCCTTGGTAGAAAACTTTTGGGAAACCGGCTACGGTATGCCATCATTTACCTTGCTTGGAGAAAAAATTATCCGCTTCCCGTTTATTTTACATTCATCGTATCCGCACGAGCTATTGCACAACTGGTGGGGCAACAGCGTTTTTGTCAATTTTGACGGTGGCAACTGGTGCGAAGGCATTACCGCTTTTATGGCAGACCATCTGATAAAGGAACAACGCGGTGCAGGCGAAGAATATCGCCGTTCTACCCTACAGAAATTCTCCAATTTGGTTAATGCCGAGAATGATTTTCCATTGAATAAATTTGTAGGTCGCTACGATGGACCAAGCGAAGCTATCGGCTATGGCAAAGCACTAATGATGTGGCAAATGCTCCGCCGTAAATTAGGCGACAAGACTTTTCTCAAAGGAATGCGACTATTTTATAAAAACAATAAATTCCGCACAGCATCATACACCGATATTCGTAAGGCAATGGAAGAAGTTTCCGGCATTAATTTAGAATCGTTTTTTAACCAATGGATTAACCGAACCGGAGCACCTGAATTGTCGATAAAAGCAGTGAACACAGATATTTATGGCGGAAAATACCGTGTCAATATTACACTGGAACAAATTCAACCCGATGATGTATTTAATATTGATATACCGATAAATGTGGGAACAGAAAAAGGCATTGAGACTTTTGTGTTTGAGATGAACAAAAAAACACAGGATTTTCAATTGCAACTAAATGATAAGCCGCTAAAATTGGCTGTTGACCCGCAATATGATGTTTTCCGTATTTTGAATCCCAACGAAGTGCCTCCGACATTATCAAAGATTTGGGGCAGTAAAAACAACCTTATTATTTTGCCAAGCGATGCAACTAAAGAACAATTGGCTGTTTATAAAAAGTTTGCTGACGAGTGGAAAGCCGCCGACAACGATAATTTTGAAATCGTCTTTGATAAGGACATCAAACAATTGCCCAAAGACAAAACTGCTTGGATAATTGGGTTCAGCAATAAATTTGCCGATGGTATTAATCAACAACTATTAGCCAACAACTCAGGTATTGAAGCTGATTCCGTTAATTTTGACGGCAAAAAAATCGCAAAAAAAGGCAATGGATTTGTTTTCACTTTATTTGATAAAAACGATATTAATAAACAGACTATTTTCATTGGATTTGACAATGAAAAAGCCATTCCGGGATATGTCAGAAAATTACCACATTACGGGAAATACAGCTTTTTAGCTTTTACGGGCGATGAACCGACTAATATTGCCAAAGGACAATGGGCGGTTTTGCACTCGCCACTGGTAAAGATTTTTGACAAATCGGGAGAAAAAATGTCACTTATTACGCCACGAAAAGCACTGGGTACGCTCAAGCCCGTTTTTTCGGAAAAACGAATGATGGCAACCATCAAATATCTGTCGTCTGATGAGTTGAAAGGTCGCGGACTCGGCACACCCGAACTGGAAAAAGCAACCGAATATATTGCCGGAAAATTCAAAGATGCCGGACTACAGCCACTTATTAACGGTTCTTATCTGCAGAAATTTACACACACATTTAAAGACAAAGGCACACTTAATTTAACGAATGTTATCGGCATTATTCCGGGAACTGACCCCGATTTAAAAGAATCGCCTGTTGTGATTTCGGCACATTACGACCACCTTGGTTTTGGTTGGCCCGATGTGCATAAAGGTGATGAGGGAAAAATTCATCACGGTGCCGACGATAACGCAAGCGGAATATCTATTTTGCTTGAACTTGCTAAGACGATGGCTAAGACCGTGAAGCCAAAACGCACCATCGTATTTATTGCTTGTTCGGGCGAAGAAGCCGGACTTATCGGATCCCGTTATTTTGTAGCCCACCGGAAAGCGTATTTTAAATCGGAAATCTTTGCCGATGTTAATTTGGATACCGACGGCAGTTTATTTGACAAAAAAATATTGATACTCAACGGAAATACCGCAAAAGAATGGAAGTTTATCTTTATGGGAACAGATTACACAACAGGTATTAAGTCGGAAGTGATTGAAAAACAATTAGATGCCAGCGACCAATTTGCATTTATCGAACAAGGCATTCCTGCCGTTCAAATGTTTACCGGTGCTACGGAAAACTATCACCGCCCAACAGACACTTACGATAAAATTGACGGCAAAGGATTGGTAAAAGTTGCTACGGTAGCCAAAGAAGTGGTAGAATATTTAGCCGACAGAACCGACCCGATGGTATTTACCGGAACAGGAAATACAGGGACAAAAACACAAAACACAAAGAAAACCAACCGGCGGGTTTCTACGGGCTCTGTACCTGCTTTTGATTATTCCGGCACCGGCATAAAGATAGGAGCAGTCATTTCCGGTTCGCCTGCCGAAAAAGCCGGACTGAAACCGGGCGATATCATTATTGCCCTCGACGGAAAAAAGACCGACGACCTGAAAACATATTCCGACTTGCTAAAAACCCACAGCCCGGGCGATAAAGTAGAAATTACCGTGCTACGAAAAAAAGTGAAAAAGACAATTTCATTGGTGTTGGAAGAACGGTAGAATTTCCTTAACCCGAATTTTACTCTATAACAATAATACCAAATACAAATAGCAAATAGTCCAATGATTTGCCAAGATTTATTGGGATAAAACTTCGAAATTTATTATTTGTTAATCGATATTATTTGCCTAAATAACGAATACTGAACGCTGATTTAAGAT
>JALTEO010000158.1 GCA_027073875.1 Bacteroidales bacterium | reverse complement strand
CTGTTGACCAGTCTTTTGGGACTGTTATCACTGAACGGTTAATTGATTTATTGGTTTTATTTATTTTGCTGTTTTTTGTTTTTATTTTCAAAATTAATTTTTTTGGAAAGTTCTTTGCCGAAAAAGTTTTTTCACCACTGGGTGATAAGTTTGCCAACCATAGTTATTTACTGGTTTTACTTGGAATAGTTGCGGTTCTAGGGATTTTCGGTTTTTATTTTTTGTATAAGAAATTTCCTGAAAATAAAATAATTCATTGGATAAAAGATAAAGTATGGGGAATGAAAAATGGGGTTATCTCTGTGCTGAAAATGGAGAAAAAATGGGAATTTTTATTCCACACCTTTATGATTTGGTTCTTCTATTTTATTATGGCATATGTTGTATTTTTTGCAATTCCGCAAACAAAAGATTTAACACCAATTGATGCCTTGTTTGTATTAGTGGCAGGTAGTTTTGGTATGGTAGCACCTGTTCAAAACGGATTTGGTGCTTATCATTGGATTGTGTCATTGGCACTTATGATGTACGGATTGACAAAAGAAGACGGTTTATTATTTGCAACATTGCTTCACGAAACGCAGGTGTTGATGGTTCTTATCGTCGGACCAATTGCCGGTTATTTGGTTTTTATTCGAAAACGAAAAATACTTACCGATGACAAAATATGATTTTTTGAAATCCAAGATTATTTCTCGTGATGAGTTGAATGAGAATTTAGCTTATTGGCGATTTAAGAATCAAAAAATTGTTTTTACAAATGGCTGCTTTGATTTATTGCACTTAGGACATTTGGATTATCTGGTGAAAGCGGCTGATTTAGGTGATGTGTTAATTGTTGGATTGAATTCAGACAATTCTGTTAAACGACTTAAGGGAACGAATCGTCCGTTGTTGGACGAAAATGCCAGAGCTCATTTATTAGCCGGTTTCTCATTTGTAACTAAAGTGATTATTTTTGACGAGGATACACCATATAACCTGATAAAACAAGTAAAACCGGATATTCTTGTTAAAGGAAAGGACTACAAAAAAGAAGAAGTTGTTGGGTATGACATTGTAGAAAAAAACGGTGGAGAAGTAATTACATTGGATTTGGTAGATGGACATTCAACTTCCGGTATAATACGGAAAATTCAGGCAAAATAGAAGGTCATTAAAAGTTTCTTCCCTATAATTAAAAAATAAGTATTATTTTTATGCTCTAAATTTGCATACGGTAATTAAAAAAAATTCATATTTTTCTTTTTTTCGTGTGCTGAATTGCAGAAAAATAAACTGATTGGTAGATGGTACTTGCAAAATAAATTAATATGAAAAAATTTATAGTTTTTTTACCAATTATTGCTTTGTTAATCGTATCTTGTTCAAAAAAAAGAGATCAGAAAAAGATTATTGGTTCTTGGGAATATCAGTATTTTCAACACCATGAGGACAACCGTGCAATTACATGGGTTTTTGCTGATGACCAGACACTTACACAGTATCATATTGAAGATACGAATGCCGATACGATTGTTGCTACTTATGCCATTGAAAAAAAATTTGGTGATGCTCATTATGTCATAATCAAAGGTATTGATACGGATAATGACGGAAAATATCAGATACTTAAGCTCAATAAAAAATATCTGATTATGGAGCGGGTTGAGCAAAATGGGCATACACAAGGAGTTTTTGTTAGAAAAGAATTTATTAAGAAACAATAAATTGGCAAAAGAAAAGATTCAATTTGTATGTCAAAACTGTGGTGCAACTTCTCCTAAATGGATAGGGAAGTGCCCTGTTTGTAATGAGTGGAATACTTATGTGGAGGAACATATTTCTTCTCACAACAAAAATACCGGAACAAAGCGTGAAGCTGTCGAACTATATGCTCTTTCGGAAATTCCTGAGAATACAGAAACGCGGATTGAATTTCCTTTTTCCGAATTTAATCGAGTGTTGGGGGGAGGAGTGGTATTAGGGTCTGTAAACTTATTGGCCGGTGAACCCGGCATTGGAAAATCTACCCTATTATTGCAATTGGCATTGAAACTTAAGCGAAGGAAAATCATTTATTTTTCAGGAGAGGAGAGCTTGTCGCAAATTAAAATGCGGGCAGAACGGATAGAGAAATCTTTTGACGATAATACGCTTTTTTCTAATGAGAAAAATCTTGAGGTTGTTCTAAAAACCGTTGAAAAAGAAAATCCGGAATTAGTAATTATCGACTCGATACAAACGGTTTATTCTGAGAAAAATGATTTTCTGATTGGCAGCATTTCACAGATGAAAGAATGTGCACAACAGATTATTGAAGTGGCTAAAACAAAAGATATTCCTTTTATTTTAATAGGACACATTAATAAAGATGGTGCGGTAGCCGGTCCAAAAGTGCTTGAGCATATGGTAGATGCAGTATTCCAGTTTGAGGGCGACAGACATAATTATTACAGAGTGCTTCGTCCCTTGAAAAATCGTTTTGGTTCTACCGCCGAAATCGGTATTTTTGAAATGACACAAAAAGGATTGCGGGAAGTAGTAAATCCCTCCGAATTTTTGGTAACACAAACCGAAAAAGATTCCGGAACAACTGTTGGATCATTTATCGAAGGTGGACGCAATTTCTTTGTCGAAATACAAGCTCTGGTTACCAATGCGGTTTATTCTGCACCACAAAGAGTGGTTACCGGCTACGATGCCAAAAGATTAAATATGATTTTGGCAGTATTGGAGAAAAAACAAAAACTGAAGATTGGAAATAAAGATGTTTTCCTGAATGTTGTTGGCGGTATTAAGGTATCCGATGTTTCTATCGATTTAGCTGTTTTGGCAGCATTGGTTTCTTCTTATTTCGATCAGATTATTTCAACTAAAACTTGTTTTATCGGAGAGGTAGGGCTGTCCGGTGAAATTTTGCCCGTAAAAAAAATAGATCAACGCATTGCTGAAGCTGAGAAAATAGGATATGAGAAAGTCTTTGTGTCAGGATTAAATAAAATCTTGCTTACAGATTTAAGAATTAATATTATTTTTGTCAATAGGATTTCTGAAATGATTAAACAATTGTTTAAGAATTAAGAGTTATTTTGAAGGAAAAACTGACAATATTGGTGATTTTTATTGACCTTATTGAATTTGTTCTCACGACAAAGTAACGATGGATTTTATTTAAGTAGTATGGGAACAATCTTATTGGTAATCTTAGAAGGAGTAATTTTAGGGATTTCTGTTTCTGCTCCCGTTGGTCCCATTGGTGTTTTATGTATTCAGAGAACGCTAAATAAAGGGCGAAATTTTGGCTTGGTTTCGGGAATTGGTGCAGCATTAGCAGATACTTTCTATGCTGTTTTGGCTGCCTTTGGAATTTCTTTTGTTGTATTAGATCCTCACAATTATGCTTTCCGGCTTATTGGTGGAACGATTCTTATAGTCGTTGGTGTTAAAATGTTTTTTACCGACCCAATTGCACAAATACGAAAACCAACAAGAAAACGATCTTATTTAGGTTATTTTGCATCTACTTTTTTCCTGACACTTACAAATCCTTTAACCGTTGTGTTTTTTGCTGCTTCATTTGCTACCTTGGGGCTCACTAAATATTCAGGACATCCATCTTATCTGGTATTAATGGTTATAAGCGTTTTAGTCGGTGCACTTCTTTGGTGGTTTTCATTGGTGTTTACTATTAATGCCTTTAGAAAAAAGTTTCGGCTACGCAGTCTTTGGTGGATAAATAAAATATCAGGACTTTTAATTGCCTTATTAGCAGTTGTTTCCATAATTTTTCTCTTTGTTGATTAAAAAATGATTTTTGTCCCTTTTTGAGCTCCTTTTTTTTGTTTATTTGCATTTTTATTTAAAAGAAACTTAAAATGGCTAATAAGGTAGTTAATCACGAAGGTGTTGTAAAAGGGGTCAATGACAAATATGTTGAAGTTACTGTTTTAGCCAAAGCTGCCTGTTTGTCGTGTCAACTTAATGGTGTTTGTTCTGTTTCTGATGTAGAAGAAAAAGTGATTGAAGTTTCCAAATTTCCTACTAAAGAATATAAGTTAGGACAAAAAGTGGAAGTTGAGATGAAAGAGTCCTTGGGAGTTAAAGCATTGCTTTTAGGGTATGTTTATCCGTTTTTGGTTGTTTTAACGGTCTTGATTGTTGTTTACGCATTGACAAATAAACAGGGATTGGCAGGACTACTGTCAATAGGGAGTCTGGTTCCGTATTACCTGATTTTGTATTTACTTAAAAATAAATTTAGAAAGATTTTCACCTTTTCAATAAAATAGAGTTATGGATAATGTAATACTTATTACGATAATTACTTTAAGTGCTGTGGGATTGATTTCGGCAGTTATTCTTTATTTTGTATCTCAAAAATTTAAGGTTTACGAAGATCCGAGAATTGACGAAGTAGAAGAAGCATTGCCCAGTGCCAATTGTGGCGGTTGCGGTTATCCGGGTTGTCGAGCTTTTGCCGAAGCTACGGTTAAAGCCGATAATTTAGATGATTTGTATTGTCCTGTTGGCGGGAATGATGTTATGGCAAAAGTAGCTACTATTCTTGGACAGGAAGTTCCTGAGCAAAAGAGAATAGTTGCAGTTGTCCGTTGTAATGGAACTCCTGAGCATCGTCCTAAGGTAAATAGTTATGAAGGTCCTTTGGGTGCTGCTACTTCTTGTGCTATGGAATCGGCACTTTATATGGGCGAAACAGGTTGTTCTTATGGCTGTCTTGGGCTTGGCGATTGTGTAGCTGCTTGTGATTTTGATGCTATTTATATGGACGAAAACACAAAGTTACCTGTGGTTAGAGAAGATAAATGTACTGCTTGTGGTGCTTGTGTTGAAGCTTGTCCGAAAGACATTATTGAGCTACGGACATTAGGCAAAAAAGATCGAAAGATTTTTGTTAGTTGTGTTAATCACGATGCAGCGGGACCGGCAAAGAAATCTTGTCAAGTAGCGTGTATTTCGTGTGGATTATGCTATGATGCTTGTAAATTTGATGCGATTACGATTAAAGACAATCTTTCTTATATTGATTTTGAAAAATGTGTATTGTGTCGGGCATGCGTTGAGGTATGTCCAACCAATGCTATTTGGGAAGTGAATTTCCCGCCACGAAAACCCAAACCGGAGAAAAAGAAAGTTGCCAACAAAACGGAAAAACCTATTGAAATAAAAACAGAACAACCGGCAGCAGAAAAAAAAGCGGAAGGTAATGATAACAAACAAGAAAAAACAGAGGAATAAAATATGGTAGCGTTGAAAACATTTACAAAAGGTGGCGTTCATCCTCCCGAAAATAAATTTTCGGCAGACAAACCATTTGAACGCTTACCTCTTCCTAAATCGGTAGTAATTCCCATAACCCAACATTTGGGTGCACCGCCTCAATTAGTTGTGGAAAAAGGACAAACCGTAAAAACAGGACAACTGATTGCAGAAGGCAAAGCATTTATTTCTGCCAATACACATTCACCTGTAACAGGTAAAATACAAAAAATAGACGAAATATTAGATAGTTCCGGCTATAAGAGAACGGCTGTAATTATCAAAAAGGTAGAAGAAGATCAATGGGTTGACGGTGTTGACTTAAGTAATGATTTGAAAAAAGATATTCCTTTCACTGCCGAAGAAATAATTGCAAAAATAAAAGCTGCCGGCGTAGTAGGACTGGGTGGTGCTACTTTTCCTACTCATATCAAGTTGTCGCCACCAAAAGGGATGAAAGCTGATGTAGTTATTATCAATGGCGTAGAATGTGAACCGTACCTAACCATTGATAATCGCGGTATGTTAGAAATGGGACACGAATTGATGGTGGGAACAAAAATTCTGATGAAAGCCCTTAGTGTTGATAGGGCAATTATCGGGATTGAGAATAATAAGCCGGAAGCTATCAAGTACTTAACGGAACTAACCAAAGAATATTCGGGTATTACCGTACAACCACTGAAAGTAAAATATCCACAAGGTGGTGAAAAACAGTTAATAAAAGCACTTATTAATCGTGAAGTACCTTCCGGAGCATTGCCAATTGCCGTAGGTGCAGTTGTGCAAAATGTAGGAACAACCATTGCCGTTTATCGGGCTGTTCAAAAAAATATGCCGTTGATTGAGAGGGCTGTTACCGTTAGTGGAAAACATATCAAAAATCCGGGTAATTTTATTGTTCGCATCGGAACACCTTTTACCGATTTAATTGAAAAAGCCGGTGGTATTCCTGAAAATACCGGTAAAATTATTGCCGGCGGACCAATGACCGGAAAAGCACTACCATCTGTTGATATTCCGGTTATTAAAAGTACTTCCGGTATCTTATTTTTTGATGAAACGGAATCGCATCGTACTGAGTATCACGATTGTATTCGTTGTGCCAAATGTGTTTCGGTTTGTCCACAAGGACTGGAACCGTTTTTACTGATGAATCTGGTTGATCATAAGAATTATGAAAGGACAGAAAAAGAACAAGTACTCGATTGTATCGAATGTGGTTCTTGCAGCTTTATTTGCCCTGCATACAGACCATTATTGGATTTTATCAGGTTAGGAAAATCAACTGTTAACAAAATAATCAGAGAGAGGAAACAAAAATGAAAAAACCGTTAACAATATCTTATTCACCGCATATTCACAGCGGTCAGTCCATTTCGAAAATCATGTATGCGGTAGTAATTGCCATGTTACCTATGTTTGCTGTTTCTATCCTTTATTTTGGATTAGGTGCATTGTTGGTAACACTGGTTTCTGTTGCATCGGCACTTATTTTTGAGTGGTCTATACAGAAATTTTTACTAAAAGTAAAACCGACTATTTCCGATGGCTCTGCACTGATTACGGGAATGCTGTTGGCGTTTAATGTACCGTCAAATTTGCCTTTATGGATGGTAGTTATTGGTGCATTGGTAGCTATCGGCATTGGTAAAATGTCATTTGGCGGCTTAGGAAACAATCCGTTTAATCCGGCATTGGTAGGTCGTGTTTTTCTGTTAATTTCATTTCCTGTGCAAATGACATCGTGGCCAAAACCTATCATTAACAGAATGACAATGGTTGATGTACAAACAGGAGCAACACCGCTCGGTATGTTAAAAGAAGGACTTAAAAATGGCGATACAATGTCGCAGCTTTTTGACAAATTACCAACATATTGGGATATGTTTTTAGGGTCTATTGGTGGTTCATTAGGTGAAGTATCTGCCATTGCAGTTATCATTGGCGGTATTTATCTGCTGTCGAAAAAGATTATCTCTTGGCATATTCCTACAAGCATCTTAGTAACAGTATTTTTGTTTACCGGTATTTTATATTTAACCAATCCGGAACATTATGCCGACCCTGTATTTCATCTTTTGGCAGGTGGATTGATGCTTGGAGCTGTATTTATGGCTACTGATATGGTTACTTCGCCAATGTCCGGGTGGGGAATGATTATTTATGGTATTGGAATAGGAGTTATTACGGTATTAATTCGTGTCTTTGGTGCTTATCCTGAGGGCGTGTCTTTTGCCATATTAATAATGAATGCTTTTGTACCTTTAATTAATATGTATTTTAAACCTAAACGATTTGGGGAGGTTAAGAAAAATGGCTAAAAAAGTTGAATCTACATTCTTGTCAATGGTGCTGACATTATTGTTGGTCACCTTAATTGCTTCTGCTGCACTGGCTTATGTTTATAAAATAACAAAAGGACCTATTGAACAATCGCTGTTAAAGAAAAAACTGGATGCCATAGGGCAAGTAGTTCCGGGATTTACTAATGATCCTAATGCTGATATGTATAAGGTGATGGCATACGATAACACGGACTCTTTAGAGGTTTATCCTGCTAAAAAAGACGGAAAATTAATCGGATATGCTGTTAAAACATTTACCAACAAGGGATTTGGCGGATTAGTTGAATTAATGGTCGGTTTTTCTCCGGATTTAGTTATTCAGAATATTGCTGTTTTGTCGCATTCTGAAACGCCCGGACTTGGCAGCAAAATGACAACACCAAAATTTAAAGACCAGTTTAACGGAAAAAATCCAAAAGATTTTAAGTTGGTGGTAAAAAAAGACGGTGGCGATGTGGATGCTATTACGGCGGCAACTATCTCGTCGCGTGCATTTTGCGATGCTGTTGACCGTGCATATAAAACATTATTAAAGGAGGGCAAATAAAATGAATCAATGGAAAAATTTTACGAAAGGATTTATCAAAGAGAATCCTGTATTTGTTTTGCTTTTGGGAATGTGTCCTACACTCGGCACAACCACTTCGGCAATTAACGGACTGGGAATGGGATTGGCTACAGCTTTTGTCCTTGTGATGTCCAATCTTGCCATCTCCTTAGTTAAAAATGTTATTCCGGATAAAGTCAGGATACCATCATTTATTGTAATTATTGCTTCGTTTGTTACCATTGTAGATTTGTCAATGAATGCCTATCTGCCGGCTTTACACGAACAGTTAGGATTATATATCCCGCTTATTGTTGTTAACTGTATTGTTCTGGGGCGTGCCGAAGCATTTGCATCAAAAAATAGCATTTGGGCATCAATTATTGATGGATTAGGAATGGGACTTGGTTTTACATTTGCCTTATTTTTGCTTGGTTCTATCCGCGAAATTTTAGGGAACGGTTCTATTCTCGGAATGAAATTTATAGGTGATAACGATGGTATGCTGGTGTTTGTTTTAGCTCCGGGTGCTTTCATTGCCTTGGGTTATTTAATAGCGATTATTAATAAATTGAAAAAAGCTTAAATTTTTTATTATGGAATATGTAGTTATTATTATTGCCGCCATTTTTGTACAGAATATTATTCTTTCACAATTTTTGGGCGTATGTCCGTTTCTTGGTGTTTCAAATAAAATCTCTACTTCGGTAGGAATGACAGGTGCTGTTATTTTTGTAATTACCATTGCTACCATTGTTACATGGCTGTTAAATCAATACATCTTGGTTCCGTTTAATATTGTCTTTATGAGGACAATATCTTACATCTTGGTTATTGCCGCTTTGGTGCAAATGGTAGAAATTATTCTTAAAAAAGTCAGCCCATCGCTTTATCAGGCATTAGGGGTTTATTTACCGCTGATTACGACTAACTGTGCTGTTCTTGGCGTTGCATT
>JALTEO010000157.1 GCA_027073875.1 Bacteroidales bacterium | reverse complement strand
AAAAAGACAGCCGAAGAAAAATTTAAAAAAGTAAATGAAGCGTATCGCGAAATAAAAAAACGAAGAGGAATTAATTAATAAATCATTAATCAAATAATAAGTTTATGTTAAAAGATATTCTTTCAATTTCAGGAAAAGGCGGGTTATACAAGCTGATAGCTCAATCGGGAAGAGGTATTATTGTAGAATCGTTTGAAGACCAAAAGCGGATGATGGTTGACCAACATTATCAGGTCAGCTCACTATCGGATATTGCTATCTTTACCGAAACCGAAGAAAAACCACTTCAAGATGTTTTTCAAAATATTTACGAGATAGAAAACGGGCAACCAACTAAAATCACACATAAGTCGTCTAACGATGAACTGAAAAGCTATTTTGAAAAAGTGCTTCCCGATTACGATCAGGACAGGGTATATGTTTCCGACATAAAAAAAGTAATTAAGTGGTATAATATCCTTCAAGAAAATAAAGTACTGAAATTTGAGAAGACGGAAAAGACGGAAAAAACAGAAGAAACAAAAGAAACAGAGGAAAGTGCCTAGAATTTGAAGTGCCTAAAGTTTTTTTTAATTACGAATTATCAATTACGAATTACGAATTATCAATTAGGAATTATTAATTGTAAATTATACATTGTAAATTATAAATTATGTCTTTTCTACCAAAAACCGTTGTCATCAATTCGTTTGATGATTTGAAACCTTATTTTGATGATTTATTGTCGCGAAAGATAAATTCCGTAACCACTTTGCAACAATGGCTCACCGACCGCAGTGAACTTTCCGAAGCAGTTGAAGAAGATATGGCTTGGCGATATATTAACACCAATTGCCATACCCACAATAAAGACTATCAAACGGCTTTTTCAACATTCATCAGCGATATACTACCACAGATAGAACCATACGAAAACAAACTAAACAAAAAATTAATTGACAGTCCTGCCATAAACGAACTACCAAAAGACCCTTACCATATATTGATTCGAAGTATCAAAAAACAAATTGAGCTATTTCGCAAAGAGAATATTCCGTTACTGGCGGAAATGCGACAACTGGAACAAGAATACGGCAGCATTGTCTCAAAACTGACTGTTTCGCACAACGATGAAGAACTCACACTGCAACAAGCCGCTAATTTCCTGCACGACACCGACCGTAAGATAAGACAAGAATTTTTTGTAAAAATTAACGAAAAACGACTCTCCGTCAAAGATACGCTTGATGAGCTTTACACAAAACTTATCCGGCTACGAACACAAATTGCCAAAAATGCCGGCTACGATAATTACCGCGACTACAAATTTGACGAAATGGGACGGTTCGACTATACTGTAAACGACTGTGAAACTTTTCACACATCGGTAAGAAACGAGGTTGTCCCTTTGGTGTCTGCTATGCTTCTGCAACGCAAGAAGAAACTCGGTTTAGACACGCTCAAGCCGTGGGATTTGGATGTAGATACTTCCGGAAAGCCCCCACTCCACCCCTATAAAGATATTAACGACCTGATTGACAATACCATTACCTGTTTCTCAAAATTAGATACCGAATTTGGCACTTTTTTAAAAACAATGAAGGAAATGGGGCATCTTGACTTGGAATCACGAAAAAACAAAGCACCCGGCGGATTTAATTACCCGTTATATAAAACAGGCGTTCCATTTATTTTCGGTAATTTCACAAACTCACTTCGCGATTTGGAAACAATGGTTCACGAAGGCGGACACGCCATCCACTCATTTTTGACAAAAGATTTGCCGTTAGTGGAATTTAAAGAGTTTCCATCGGAAGTTGCCGAACTGGCTTCTATGTCAATGGAATTGATTTCAATGGCACATTGGAACTTATTTTTCCCTGATGAAAACGACCTGCAACGGGCAAAACAAACACAGTTGGAAGGCGTATTGAAAGTATTGCCGTGGATAATGACTATTGATAAGTTTCAACATTGGATTTATACTCATCCCGAACATTCTGTCGCCGAACGAGAAGCAAAATGGTTAGCAATTTACGAAGAGTTTCATCCTGCCGGCACGGTGGACTGGACAGATTTTGACCGTGAAAAAGCCAATATTTGGCAGAAACAACTTCATCTGTTTGAAGTGCCGTTTTACTACATTGAATACGGTTTCTCGCAATTGGGAGCCATTGCCGTATGGAAAAATTTTACGGGAAATCCCAAAAAAGCTATTGAGCAATACCGCAAAGGATTATCACTTGGCTATACCAAGACAATTCCGGAAATTTATGCTGCCGCCGGCATTAAATTTGACTTTTCTCAAGAATACATCCACAAACTGATGGCATTTATGCAGTTATTCATCCTTCAATAATTTTTCAACTTCTATTTTAAGTTTAGGTAAGTCTCGCGAAATTATTCCCCAAATTATTATATTATCAACTTTGTCGTATCCGTGTATAACATAATTTCTTAAACTCATACCGAACCGCTAACAAATTACTTTATATTCTCAATCAAATATAAGGTTGGCGGTTCGTGTATTAACAAAACCAGCTATCAAGCTATTTCAGTATCTTGATAGCGGTTTAGTATCACTATTCTTTCTGCATTTTCAATCGGAAAATCTTTGTTAATTTTTAAAATTCGGTTTATTGCTTCTCCAATTATTTCAAATTCTCTTTCAACTGCCCTACGCAAAAGTTTATCATTATCATATACCGTAAAATCTCTTTTTTCTCCTAAATAATCAAATATTGAGTTCACTGATACTGAAATATCATATAAGTATTTTTTTATATTATCCTGCATATAAC
>JALTEO010000156.1 GCA_027073875.1 Bacteroidales bacterium | reverse complement strand
AATTGTCCGGAATCGTAACAACTGATAACATACTTTTTCACTAAAGTAATTTCGTTGCCTGATGTCGAGAGTGTGTCCAGTGAATCAGTCTCAATAATCTCAATCTTTTCGGTAATGGTGTCGTGTAGTTCAGGGAAAGCAATTTGAAATCCGGCAGGTTTGGTTATTTGCAATGTGAAATTTACGGGGTCGCCAATCAAAATATGGTTAGTATCTATGTTAGCTTTAATCGTAATGTTTTGGGCTTGTGAAAAGCCACTTGCCAAAATAAAAATTAATGCAATATATAATTTTATTCCTCTCATTTTGCTGTTAAAATTTTGTTCGCATTTTAAAGAGTTGTTTCAACGGTTTAATGTAGTCTTCGCCTGTAAACATTGTTACCTTATCGACACCGGCTTTTGAAAACAGCGTATCAATTTTTTCTTGTTGTTTGGTGTGGAACGATTCAAAAATTTTCCTTACTTGCCGGTTGTCGGTATCAATCCACATCGTTTGTTTTGTTTCCGGATCAAAAAATTGTATTAATCCGGCTTTAGGTAATTGTTCTTCTCCCTTGTCGGTGATTTGTAGGGCAATGACATCGTGTTTGTTATTGGCAATTTTAATAGCTTTTTCAAAATCATCGTCCATAAAATCGGATAGGATAAATGCAATGCTGCGTTTTTTTATTGAATTTGTCAAATACCGGAGTGCTTCGCTAATATTTGTGCCTGTTTCTTCGGCTTTAAAATCCAATAACTCGCGGATGATGCGTAAAATATGTTTTTTCCCTTTTTTCGGCGGTATAAATTTCTCTACTTTATTACTGAAAAAGATTACACCTATTTTGTCGTTGTTTTGAATAGCGGAAAAAGATAATACGGCGGCAATTTCCGTAATCAGTTCTTGCTTAAATTGTTGATGCGTACCAAAATCCTCTGAACCGCTGACATCAATTAATAAGATTACCGTTAGTTCGCGTTCTTCTTCGTAAACTTTGACATACGGATGGTGAAATCGTGCCGTTACATTCCAGTCAATATTGCGGATGTCGTCACCAAATTGGTATTCTCGCACTTCGGAAAACGACATACCCTTGCCTTTGAAGGCACTGTGATATTCGCCTGCGAAAATTTGGTGACTCAGTCCCCGTGTCTTTATCTCAATTTTCCTGACTTTCTTTATGATTTCAGTTGCATCCATTGTTTATTTTATTATTTTTTGTCATTCCGAACTTGCCTGTCCTCGAAATGTTTCCGGGATTTTGGAATCTCTTTCCTAGATGCTGAAACAAGTTCAGCATGACGAGTGAGGTAGAGACGAGTTCATTGTAGAACAACAAGTTCAGCATGACGCTTCTTTTTTAGTTTATAAAGTTTCCATTATTCATTCGTAATTCGTCATTCTTAATTCGTAATTAATTTTATTACGGAACTTCTACACTATTCAGTATATCATTGATAATATCTACGGTATCTACATTCTCAGCTTCGGCTTCGTAAGTTAGTCCGATACGGTGCCGTAATACATCGTGTGCTACAATTCGTACATCCTCAGGAATAACATAGCCACGGCGTTTGATGAAGGCGTATGCTTTGGAAGCCATTGCCAAATTAATACTGGCACGCGGCGAAGCACCATAAGCAATCATACTTTTATATTTATCCAATCCGTATTGCTCAGGGAAACGCGTTGAGAAAACCAAATCCAAAATATATCTTTCAATTTTTTCATCCATATATACTTCTTTAACTACTTCACGGGCTTTAATAATATCAGCAGGTTTTACCACGCGGTTGGCTTTCGGAAATTCTTTCTTTAAGTTTTGACGAATAATCAGTTGTTCTTCATCAATTTTAGGGTAGGAAATTACCACCTTTAACATAAAACGGTCAACTTGTGCTTCCGGCAACGGATAGGTTCCTTCTTGCTCAATGGGATTTTGTGTTGCCAATACCAAAAACGGTTCTTCCAATTTGAATGTTTCTTCACCAATGGTAATTTGTCGTTCCTGCATAGCTTCGAGCAGAGCACTCTGTACTTTTGCAGGTGAACGGTTGATTTCGTCGGCTAACAGAAAATTAGTAAAAATAGGTCCTTTCTTTACATAAAACTCTTCTTTCTTTTGGCTGTAGATTAATGTTCCCAAGAGGTCGGCAGGTAACAAGTCCGGTGTAAATTGTACTCGTTGAAATTTGGCATCAATTGTATCTGCCAGCGTATTGATGGCAAGTGTCTTTGCCAGACCGGGGACACCTTCGAGCAAAATATGACCATCTGCCAGTAAGCCGATTAAAAGACTTTCGGTCAAGTGTTTCTGTCCAATGATTACTTTATTGATTTCCATTGTAATAAGGTCAATAAAGCTACTTTCCTGTTGAATCTTTTCGTTAAGTGCTTTGATATCCATTCCCATTGGAGTGGTTGCAGCCGGTGTATTTTCCTGTAAGTCCATAATTAGTTATTTTTTGTAACCGCAAAGTTAGAGCAACAAAGCATTAACAAGGTTTTAAAATTGTTAAAGTATGTTAACCCGCTTTATTCATACAAGAATGTAATGAATTGTATGAATGTGTGATGAATAAAGGGATGGCAAAGCGGGAAATACCGATTTAGGAATACCCAAATCCGGGGTTTTGTAAAATTCCAAATTTGTTGGTGTTTCTATAGTAGAAAATTTTGTAAATTTTTGGGGTTAAGGTATTTTGTCCATGCGAGAACGCAGTAAATTGTGTAATGGCTGAATGCAAATTAGAAAATCCGGATTTAATATTTTACAAAATGTTGGAAGTTGTCATTAGTTTACGAAT
>JALTEO010000155.1 GCA_027073875.1 Bacteroidales bacterium | reverse complement strand
GGTTTAAAAAGTATAAAGTTTTTAAAGTTAAAAGTTAATATCCTTAAAATCATCACATTACAAAAATAAGCAGATTTCGACAGAATTATCTAACAATCAACAACTTAACTTTTGTTTAAGAATATAGATTAACGATCACAAAGAGCACCAAGAACCACAGAGTTACACAAAGAAAAACTTACTAAAGTCAAAAAATAACTTTCATTAACCAAAAATTCTGTAATTTCACGCCTAAATAAATACGA
Organism: Bacteroidales bacterium; assembly: GCA_027073875.1. GTDB lineage: Bacteria > Bacteroidota > Bacteroidia > Bacteroidales > JALTDM01 > JALTEO01. The sequence goes on along the minus strand of JALTEO010000155.1, from coordinate 2,550 downwards.
CAATAATGCAGGTTGAAAATATTTGGTCTTAATTTTTAAAACAAAACACTTAAATCTTTTATTTGAATAATGTCTCCTACTTCAATAGTTTTCATTGTTTTAATTTATTTCTTACTACTGCTGGTCGTTGGGTTTATTACAGGGCGAAAATCCAATAACGAATCATTTTTTATCGGTAACCGCCGTTCACCGTGGTTGGTTGTTGCCTATGGTATGATTGGTGCTTCGCTCTCGGGCATTACTTTTATTTCCGTACCCGGATGGGTGCTAACCAGTCATTTTGCTTATTTACAAATGGTGTTGGGCTATATCCTCGGCTATATTGTTATTGCATTTGTTTTACTACCGCTTTATTACCGGTTAAAACTGACTTCTATTTACAGTTATTTGGGAACCCGTTTCGGGCATTATACCTATAAAACGGGGGCAGTATTTTTCCTGATTTCAAGGTTAATTGGTGCTGCATTCCGGCTGTTTATCGTTACCGGCGTTTTGCAGTATGTGGCTTTGGATAAGTTGGGAATTCCTTTTCCTGTTACCATCTTAGTTACTATTCTGCTGATATGGGTTTACACTTATCGTGGCGGCATCAAAACAATTGTATGGACAGACACCCTGCAAACAACATTTATGTTATTGTCGGTAATAGCAACAATATGGATAATTGCTTCGCAAATGCACTGGTCGTTTGCCGACATTGTTACCCAAATCAAATCATCGGATTTTTCGCATACATTCTTTTTTGACGATTGGCACAGCAAACATTATTTCTGGAAACAGTTTTTGAGTGGTGCCTTTATTACCATTGTAATGACCGGGCTGGATCAAGATATGATGCAGAAAAATCTGAGTTGCCGCACCGAAAAAGAAGCACGGAAAAATGTTTTGTTGCTCAGTGGTAGTCTTGTGATTGTAAATATCATTTTTCTGTCGCTCGGGGCATTGCTTATTTTTTATGCCCAAGCCAAAGGGCTTACTATTCCTCATGACAGCGACCAACTATTTCCGGCAGTCATTATGTCGGGGTTTCTTCCACCTGTAATTATTCTGATTTTTATTATCGGCTTGGTTGCTGCTGCCTTTTCCAGTGCTGATTCTGCCCTTACCGCTCTTACCACCTCGTTTACACTGGATATCTTACCTGCCAAACAACGCTCCGACCAACAACTTCGCCGGCAACGCATTAAAGTTCACATCGGTCTTTCACTCGTTTTGCTTGTCATCATTCTTGTTTTTAATCAAATAAAAGATGGGAATGTCATTTCCAATCTTTTCAAAGTTGCAGGTTACACCTACGGACCATTGCTTGGGCTTTACGCTTTCGGGTTGTTTCACAAACAAAAAATCATTGATAAGGCAGTTCCTTTTTTGGCAGTGCTCTCCCCTGTCCTGACTTATTTCGTTGGTTTAGCCGCAGAAAAATTCCTGACCAACTACCAACTTAGTTTCGAGCTATTAATTGTTAATGGGTTGCTGATGTATTTGTTCTTGTGGAGCATTAGCAGAAAAAGACAATCCGAAGTATAATTACAATAAACTTTTGGAGTACCTAAATTATAATTACGAATTAGGAATTACGAATTTTCAATTATTCCGAAGCCCCAAAGGGATCCCTTCGGGATAATACCTTTGGCATAAATTGTATTAATTGTTATTGTCCCGTTAGGGACGAAACCTTTGTAATAATGCAACAAAACAGGAAATCAAGCACCGTAGGTGCGAAACATATATAAAGTACCTAGAGTGACTAAAGTTTGGAGTGCCTAGAATACAACTTCTTAAATCGGTGTTCTCTAATTGATATTCGATGTTATTTTGAATAACGAATGATGAACACTGATTAACGATTTTAGATTTTTTTAGTTCTTCCATAAAAATTAACTTCTTAAATCAATATTCTCTAATCGATATTCGATGTTATTTTGAATAACGAATGATGAACACTGATTAACGATTTCTGATTTTTAAATCCACAAGTCACAAACTTGCGGCAGGAGGGTTTTTTCTGTACCCTAAACAGAACAGGTCAGTAATAAAAGAAGTTCATAACAACACACAAATATTGAAAGTTTTGTGCAAATTTTGTTAAAAATAAAAAAAGCAGCTACGACCTTAAGTTGTAACTGCTTGATTATTGTGTGATTGAGCCGGGATTCGAACCCGGGACCCTCTGCTTAAAAGGCAGATGCTCTACCGGCTGAGCTACTCAACCATTTCCAAAAATGGAGTTGCAAAAGTAATTCCTAAAATTTTTCCTACAAAAGGAAAAAGATGTTTTTTTTAAAAAAAATTAATATCATACTAATTTTCAGTATTATATATATCCAACAAAATCGTATACTATATAACCGACCCACTCTTTTATCAAAAAATTCCACTTTGCCATAATCTCAACATCGGGAACAAACAGATAATAAAAATTATGTTGAAATGTTCCGTGGAAATTAGTTGTAGGGAAAGTGTCTATATGCTGAAACCCTACCTTCTTAAAGCATGCTGCTGCCCGCCGCATGTGGAATGCAGAAGTAATCAGTAAAATGTTTGGTTGCA
>JALTEO010000154.1 GCA_027073875.1 Bacteroidales bacterium | reverse complement strand
ATCCAGATAAACCATTGCTCAATAATTTTTTTTGCCAGCATTAAACTTGCTACCAGACTTAGTGCCGTAACCATAGAACCCCATAGTGGTTTGGCATCGTCGGTATATTCCCGAAGAAACCAATTAATTGTCAACCAAAAACCGACAAATAAGGCGGTATAAATTAAGGTAGTTTTCAGGTTGAGGCGTATTACGGGCAGTTTGTCGGTGATAATGCCTTCGCCTTGTGGTTTGGGGTGCACCCACTGATACCAGCCGTAAACACTTACGGCAATAAAATAGAATTGCAGACTCATCAATCCGTAGAGGCGAGTATGCAGAAAGACAATAACATACATTACTGAGGCAATAATACTGACAGGCCAAACCCATACGATTTGTTTGATTTGGAAAAATACCCCGAGAATACCGAGAATTGCTCCAATTACTTCAATGTAATGGATTGAAATCCAATATATAATCTCGTTCATTATGGTTTTCTTTTTTTGACACTGCCCACCAGAAAATTACCGTAAATATTCAACAGATTGATGGGAGCTATATTTTCGGTATTGATAATTTCTTTTAGTTCAGCTTGCGGGTTAGGCATATAAACGCATCCTTCCACGGTTGGTGTTCCGAATTTTTCCAATAGTTGAAACAGTGATTTTGGTGTAAAGAAACGGGCATCTTTGAAAACGGGATCGCTTTGCCTTGATTTTTGTAATGATGCTTGAGCATTTAGTCCGCCAACAATAAAATAACCGCCGGGTTTCAATACACGAAAAATTTCTGAAACAGCTTTTTCTTGATTTTCAATAAATTCTAATGAGGTAACAGCTACGATATTCTCAATTTGCTCATCGCCGTAGGGTAGTGATTCTGCCGATGTTATTTCAAACTGTGCATTGGGAATATTTTTTTGTTTTGCCTGTGCTATCATTTTCTCGGCGATATCAATACCGGTTACGGAAAACCCGTTTTTGGCAAAAAACTCTGTCCAATGACCGGTGCCGGCACCTATTTCGAGTAATTGTTTTGTCTGTAATTTTTCGAGATGCAGGCGGAAAAGATTTTTCTCCCACACATCAATTTGTTTACCTAATGGTGTCTTATACCATTGGTCGTAATTGGTGGCTATTTTGTTGTAGTCGAACATTCTTTTCAAATTAGTATTGTTTGTTTCTTGTCGTTTTACACCTGCCATTCTACACTCGTCATGCTGAACTTGTTTCAGCATCTAATTATTAAGTCTCTGGGAAACAGATTCCGAAACAAGTTCGGAATGACAAAAACGCAATTCGGAATGACGAAATGGCAAACATAGAATGACAAAAAGTTCATTATTCAAAATTCAAATATTTTTCCATCTTATTTTGCAATTTCTTTGCTTCTTGTTTTGGATTTTCTGCAAAAATAATTCCGCGAGAAGAATTAATTAGCAATCCGCCGTCTTTATTTTTTCCATTGCTGATGACTGCTTCCAAATCACCGCCTTGTGCACCAATTCCGGGAACAAGAAAGAAATTGCCGGGTGCTGCCTTGCGGATGTCTTTTAGGTATTCTGCCTTGGTGGCACCTACTACAAACATTGTGTTTTTGGGCGTTCCCCATTCTTGTCCGAGCGAAAGAATATGTTCAAAAAACTTTTTACCGTGGTTATTTTCAAAAAACTGAACAGCTCCTGCTGAGGCATTGGAAGTAAGTCCGAGGAGAATAACCCATTTGTTTTCGTATTCTAAAAAGGGTTTTATTACATCTTCGCCCATATAAGGAGATAGTGTAACTGCATCAAAATCAAAATATTCAAAAAATGTCTTAGCGTAATGCTTTGAGGTATTTCCTATATCTCCGCGTTTGGCATCGGCAATCAGAAAAATCTCAGGATAATTATTACGAATGAAATCTACTGTCATTTTTAGTTCTTCAAACCCTTTGGCCCCTTGCGATTCGTAGAATGCCAGATTAGGTTTATAGGCAACCGTAAACTCGGCAGTTTCATCCACAATAAAATGGTTAAAAGCAAATTGCGGATACTGTTCTTTCAGAAACCGTTCGGGAATTTTTGAAATGTCAGAATCCAAACCAACGCACAACATACTTTTCTTTGTGCGTATTTGAGAAACAAGATTTTGGTAGGTAGCTTTCATTGTTGGTGAGACCATTTTTTATTGTTTTGTTTGTCACCCCTCTGTGTCTCCCCGTCAAGGGGAGAATTTCCTCCCTTGAGGGAGGATTAAGGTGGGTGATTTTATATTTTATCATATCTTTTATCACTATAACCCGCTTGCTTTCAGTCGTTCGGCATTGTCTGCCATTTGTAACTTATCAATCAATTCTTGAATGTCGCCATTCATAAACTCCTGTAAATTATAGGCAGTATAGTTAATCCGATGGTCGGTAACGCGTCCTTGCGGGAAATTGTAAGTCCGGATTTTTGCCGACCTGTCGCCTGTCGATACCATTGATTTGCGTTGTGCCGCTAATTTGGCTTGTTCTTTTTCCAATTCAATCTTATACAGCCGGGAACGAAGCTCTTTCATTGCTTTATCCAGATTTTTTATCTGTGATTTCTCATCCTGACAGGTTACTACCACGCCTGTAGGAATATGCGTCAAACGGATAGCCGAATAGGTTGTGTTTACCGATTGACCGCCGGGACCCGATGAGCAATAAGTGTCTTTTCTGACATCTTCCGGTTTTATCTCTACATCAAATTCTTCGGCTTCGGGGAAGACGGCTACCGATGCTGCCGAAGTGTGAACGCGTCCTTGTGTCTCTGTTTGTGGAACCCGTTGCACGCGATGAACGCCCGATTCAAATTTTAAGATGCCGTAAGCACTCTCACCAACAATATTGGCAACAATTTCTTTGAATCCGCCAATTGTCCCTTCGGTGAAATGTGTAACGGTTATTTTCATTTTATTGTTCTCACAAAACTTTTGATACATACGGAAAAGCTCTCCGGCAAATAGTCCTGCTTCGTCGCCACCGGTTCCGGCACGAATTTCCAAGATAGCATTTTTGTCATCTTCGGGGTCTTTAGGCAACAACAGAAATTTAATTTTTTCTTCCAGTTCTTCTATTTCAGCTGTTAATTGTTCAAGTTCCTCATTTGCCATCTCACGGAGTTCTTCGTCGGTTTCCTCTTTTAGAATCTGTTGATTAGCTTCAATATTACTGAGCACATTTTTATAGACTTTAAAAGTTTCAACAATGGGCTGCATATTTTTGTAGTCTTTGTTGAGACGGACATATTTTTTTTGGTCTGTAACTATATCAGGATTAGATAGGTCATTAGCTATTTGCTCGTATCTTGTTTGAACTTCTTCCAGTTTTCCCAGTAATATTTCTTTTTCTTTATCTGCCATAATTATCTTGTGTAAATAAATTTTCCGTAAGGTGATTGTATCAGTAAATCGTTTTTGCCGTTTTCAATTTTCCCGATGATTTGTGCTTCAATATTAAAATTGTTGCTCAAACCGATAATTTCTTTTGCTGTATCGTTATCGGTAATTATTTCCATCCGGTGTCCCATATTGAAAACTTGATACATTTCTTTCCAGTCGGTTCCTGATGTTTCCTGAATAATTTTGAATAACAGCGGCGTGTCAAATAAATTGTCTTTGACTACGCTTAGTCCTTCGGGTAAAAAATTAAGGATTTTGGTCTGTGCACCGCCGGTGCAATGAATCATCCCGTTTATTTGTGACCGGTATTTTTTTAATATTGCTGTGATAACAGGTGCGTATGTCCGTGTAGGAGAGAGGACAAACTTGCCTATTGGAATTTCCTGTTCGTCAACGGTTACCGTATCGGTAAGTCCATATTTCCCCGAATAAACAAATTCTGTATCAGTCAGATTATCATAAGTTTCCGGATATTTTCCCGCAATGGTTTTGTTGAATACATCGTGTCGTGCAGAAGTCAATCCGTTACTGCCCATTCCGCTATTGTATGCGGTTTCGTAAGTTGCTTGTCCAAACGAAGCCAAACCTACAATAACATTATCTGCTTGAATTTTACTGTTGTCAATGACTTGATTCCTTGGCATACGGGCAAATACGGTAGAATCAACAATGATAGTTTTTACCAAATCGCCGACATCGGCAGTCTCACCACCGGCTAATTCAATGTGGATACCGTAAGATGCCATTTCATCAGCAAATTCTTGTGTGCCGTTGATAATAGCCGCAATTACTTCGCCCGGAATAAGATGCTTGTTTCTGCCAATGGTAGATGATAAAACAAAATTATCGGTAGCACCAACGCATAGCAAATCGTCAATATTCATCACAATAGCATCTTGGGCAATGCCTTTCCATACGGATAAATCACCTGTTTCTTTCCAGTAAGCGTATGCTAGTGACGATTTTGTGCCTGCACCGTCGGCGTGCATAATATTACAGAAGTTTTTATCGTTACCTGTTATATCGGGCAGAATCTTGGCAAAGGCATTAGGAAAAAGTCCTTTGTCCAAGTGTTTAATGGCTTGGTGGACATCTTCTTTCTTTGCTGAAACACCGCGTTGTTGGTATCTGTTTGAAGTCATACGATTAATTCTGACTGCAAAGATAATTCTTTATAGTTTACAATTTACAATTTTACAATTTACAATTAATCCGGAAATTTATAGAATTTTCTAAAAAAAAGAAAGTTTAGGGTAAAATGAAACATTTATGATTAATTTAAAACACACAAAGATTAATTATGAATTATCAATTACGAATTATGTCGTTGGTAGTTGGCAGTCCTCAGTCGGCAGTCCTCAGTCCTCAGTCGGCAGTAACTATTATGAACCGGTCTATTAATACATTGTAAAGTGCCTAAAATTGGAGTATATAGAGTGTTTATTAATTACAAATTGTCAATTATCCCAAGGGGATGCCTTTGGCAGGAATTACGAATGAAAAAAATAAACTTAAACATTATTAACCCCCAAAATTCACGGAATTTTCTACTATTAAGAAATACCAACAAATTTGGTGGTTTTGTAGAAGAAAACAAATACAAAGGCAGCTCCGTAGGAGCGACATTTTTGAATTAAATATAAACAGATGAAAATAGGTTAATCTTTTTTTACCTTAACAGCATTGAATCCTTTAGCACCGCGTTCCAACTCAAAATTAACTTTATCGCCATCTGCTATATCATCAATACAGCCGTTAATATGGACAAAATAACTTTCTTGTGTGTCTTTGTCTTTAATGAATCCGTATCCTTTTGATGTGTTGAAAAATTCAACTTTTCCGTGGTGAATGACATCGGTCTGTACCTTTTCTTTTTTCGGAATGCTAATTTCAATATCCGAAGCATCAATCTTTTTTTTCTTTGTCGGGTCGGGTGGTGTATCGGTGGGATTACCGAATTCGTCAACATAGGCAATCATATCATCGTGACCTTTTTCTTCTTGTTGTGCTTTACGGGCTTGTTTTTTTTCCAGTTTATCTTTCCGTTTTTTTAAACGAGCTTTTTCTTTTTCTTTCTTTAAAAACGATTGTTGTGATTTTGCCATTTATTTTATCTTATTTTGAGAAACAAAAATAAGGAATTTTTCTGAATACGGGACAAATCGGTGAAAATACTTATACCGAACTCAAGTTTTTAGTAATTTCGTCCCTGTAAATTTGCATTAATTTTTGTATGAAGCGATATGCTGTTATTGTTGCCGGAGGTGTTGGGAAACGAATGGGGACAGATGTGCCCAAGCAATTTTTGCCATTGGGACATAAGCCCGTCTTGATGCATACGCTGGATAAATTTTATAGCTTCGACAGCCAAATAACCGTTTTATTAGTTTTGCCTGAGGCATATTTCGATGAATGGAATATTTTAGCCGATCAGTATCGTTTTTCTCGTTTCCCTGTCTTGGTTGCGGGGGGCGAAAGCCGTTTTTTTTCAGTCAAAAATGCGTTGGATATTATTTCGGATAATAATGGTGTTGTCTTGGTGCACGACGGTGTGAGACCACTGGTTTCTACAGAACTGATAAAAACAATCTTTGAAACTGCAAAAGCCGAAAAAGCGGTTATTCCCGTTTTACCTTTGACTTCATCTATTCGTGAAAAATCGGAAACTAACACTGTTCGCTATGCCGACAGAAATCGTTTTGTAACTGTTCAGACACCGCAAGGATTTGATTTAGGTATATTGAAAGAAGCATATGCTCAACCATTTTCCGAAGCGTTTACCGATGATGCCTCGGTAGTTGAAAAAACAGGTGTTGATATTAAGTTTGTTCAAGGTGAACAGAAAAATATTAAAATAACAACACAGGCAGATATGGAACTTGCCGAGTTTTATTTGTCAAAAATGAAAAACCGTTGAGAATCTTACTTTTTCATATATTGTTATTTTTTTCAGTGTCGCTATTGGCACAAAATGATTCGTTGCCCGAAAAAGATACGACTGATACAGGTATATATGCTTGGCAGTATAACGATTTTTATCAAAAAGATACGGTGGTTATTGATACGGCAGTGAATGATTTTCAGGTTTTTAATCCGGTTTATCGAAAAAACTTTCTGATGACAGGCAGTACAGGGAATTTATCTTCTCCTGTGTATGATTTGTTTTTGTCGTGTCCGCAGCATAGCAATTTTTTGAATGCGGCTTTTAATGATTATTTGACTGACGACAATGCTGTGAGATTCTACAATACTAAGAACTTTTACACGAATGTTTTTTATTTTACCAACGGGTCAAAGGATAATAATCTACAGTCAGTGAGTGTTTTGCATACACAGAATATAAAACCGTTTTGGAATTTTGCCATTGATTATCATTTATATGCTTCCGATGGAATTTATGCCAATCAGAAATCAAAATTTTCATCGTTCGTCTTTTCATCTGTTTTTGAGAAACCGAAATATGTCGCTCACTTGATAGTAAAAAATCAGCAGTTTAAAACCGGTGAAAACGGCGGTATTATCAGCAAAGATGATATCGGACCTTCGTTGGCTCCTGTCAATGTGCCTGTTAACTTAACTGTGGCAGCTAATAAACTTCGAAATCTGAATGTTAATTTAACGCAAGATATTCCTTTGTTGATAAAGGGCGATTCGCTTTCCGAAACAAAGCTATCTGTTTCGCATACATTTGTTTATTATTCTCAAAAACATTTTTATACGGATGTGCCAAACGGTTTTTATTCAACCATAAATTTTGATTCTACACAGACGAATGATTCTTCTCGTGTGCATCATTTGAAAAATCTGGTTCGCTTAAATTTGTCAGGTAAAAGAACGAATTGGTTCATAGGATATGAGAATAATCTGTCGGCTTATTTTTCTAATATTGATTCCATCGATTTTTCTGAAAATACGGTGGTTGCCGGCGGGAATTATCACACACTCAGACTGATGGCAAATCTTCGGTTACGACAGTCGTTTACGGGCTATTATCAAGGGAACTATTCTGTTAGCGGGAAATTTCAATATGTCTTGAGTCCCGTAAATAAGAACAGGGTAGTGGTGGCAGTTGATTTTTTCAATCGTCGTCCCGATTATTTTTATGCACACTATACAACCAATAATTTTGTGTTGGATACAACGCTGCAAACCGAACAGATTTTATCGCTGGCTCCTTCGTTGTTGTTGTGGAACAATCATTTGGAGTTAAATGCCGTTTATCGTCAGTGGCAACAATATGGGTATTTTGATTCGTTGCTTGTCTTTAATCAGTTGACACAAGGAATGACTTATTATTCTGCTTCGGCACAATTGCGGATTCCACTCAAGCATTTTTATTTTCATACCCATTTGTTGTATCAGGGAAATACACAATCGGATATAATTGATTTTCCCGATATTGTGGCAATGCAGTCGGTCAATGTGCAGTCGTGGTTTTTTAAAAAGGCATTATTTGCTCAATTTGGGGTAGAAGTCAATTACTTTACCGCATTTTACGGACGCGGTTATATTCCGGCGTTGTCGCATTTCTATGTCCAGCAAACAGAGAAAATAGGTGATTATCCTTTCGTTGATTTTTATTTTAATTTTAAGGTGAAGCGTGCCCGTATTTTTTTCAAGATACAACATCTTAATGCGGGGATGAACGGCGTGAATTATTTTACGGCAATCAATTACCCTATGCAACAACGGGTATTCCGTTTCGGTATTTCTTGGGGATTCTATGATTAACTACAGGAAATAGATAACTCGCTATTGCACAGGTTATCCCTTGGGGAATTGTATCGCTTTACTAAAATCTGAAATCGTTAATTGGTGTTCATTATTCGTCATTTAAAACAATGTCGAATATCGATTACCGAATGATGATTTAAGAAGTAATATTCTATGCACTCTAGGCATTTTAGGTACTTTATATTCCTTTTGGAATTATATCGTGTGGTAAATTTGCTCTTTCAAATCTGCAATCCGAAAGGAAAATAAAACAATCTCAAAAACTGCAAATTGGTTAAAAAAACTTTTTGCTAACTTTATGATTCTATAAAATTAAAATTCTTAACGAAGATTTACGGATATAATAAAAATATAGTTATTTTTGGTGATTATATATATTCGTTGCCACCAATGCAAAAAAAGAGAACCCAATGAATAGAATTAAGCAAATATTGATAATTATTTTGACAGTTTCGTTACTGTCGAGTTGTGACTTTATAAGTAGTACTTTTAAATATAAAGACACTACGAAAGAATTTGTTGAAACATTACTAAAAGAAGATTACGACAAATGCGTTGATTATATGGCTATGGAACACGAAATGGCTAAACACACGAATGTTGATACATTGAAATTAGGATTGGTGAATTTCAGAAAACTAATTGTAAACAACTTCGGGTCAGAATTAGACTATACATTTATGAAATCCGAAAAAAAGTTTTCTACTGTTGAAGGAGAAAGCACACCTCCAACTACAACAGTTGTATTGGTTCAATTTTCAAATGGTAAAGAATTTGGAGTTTTTAAAGTCTTATTTGACGATACATCGGGAAAGATTTTAAACATAAACACACTTGACATAAAACAACCAATACCGTCAATGACAATATTTTGGCTTTTCGGACTTTTGGCACTTTGTATTCCAATTTTTAATATTTATGTAATTAGACAGATAAAAAAAAGTGGATTACAAAGGAAATGGCTGAAATATATTGCAGTAATATTCTTAAATGTTCCTGCCTTTACATATGCGGCTGTAAATGGATTTTCATTTAGTCTTTTGAGTTTCCAGATTTTATTAGGAATAAGTTTTAGTTATATGGGGTATTTA
>JALTEO010000153.1 GCA_027073875.1 Bacteroidales bacterium | reverse complement strand
GACCAATAGGTGTATTTGAAATGGATAATTTTACGACAGGTACATTACGAACAGCATTGTCGGTTGCCAGAGCTACCGACAAAGGTGGATATTCTATTGTGGGAGGAGGTGATTCTACGGCGGCAATCAACAAATTTAGTTTACAAAATAGAATTTCGTATGTGTCCACGGCAGGAGGTGCATTGCTTGAGTATATTGAGGGAAAAGAGTTACCCGGAATAAAAGCAATCAAAGGAAATTTTGACAAATAAAAATTTTAAATAAATAAATTTTATATTTTTGTTGGTTATAAAAACAATGAAATACTTTCTAAAAATATCGTTTTTTATTTTCCTGTCTGCCTTTATTATTAATGGATACGGACAAAACGACACCATAAACCAAACTGATGGAAACGGACTAAAACAAGGTTATTGGATTGTTTATTTTCCCGATAATCCTGATCAGATAAAAACGGAAGGAAAATATGTAGATAACAAAAAACAAGGTGTTTGGAAAACTTATTTTCCATCAGGGCAGATAAAGCAAGAAATTACTTTCGTAAATAATCGCCCAAACGGATATGCTAAAATTTATTACGAAGATGGGAAGGTTTCGGAAGAAGGGATTTGGAAAGGTAATAAATGGGTTGGCGAATATAAGTTTTATCATAAAAACGGGAAAATTGCTTATGATTGGAACTATAACAAAATGGGAAAACGAGAAGGTGAACAGAAATATTTTTACGAGAACGGCAACAAAATGATTGAGGGTAATTGGGTTAACGGAAAAGAAAGCGGTACTATCAAAGAATACGATGAAAATGGTAATCTTACGGTAGAAAAAACTTTTAACGATGGTAAGTTAGATATAAATTCCGTTAAAATTCACGAAAAAGGGAAGCCGGTTTCAGATGATACTCCCAAAACAGATAATACTCCAAAAACTACTCCTAAAGTAATTCATACCAATCCGGACGAAAAACCGGGAATAATCTCGGATGGATTCCATAAAACCTATACACGACTCAAAAAAATTGACAAGGAAGGAACTTTCAAAGCCGGCAAGCTATACAACGGTAAAGATTATATTTATGATTCAAACGGCAATCTGCTAAAAATCAATATTTACAACAATGGATCATTAATTGACATCCAATACAACGAATAATCATGAAATCGGAACTGGAAATTTTTAATACGCTCACGAAACGAAAAGAGCGGTTTGTACCATTGGTAGAAGGAAAAGTAGGAATGTATGTTTGTGGTCCCACAGTATATGGTGACCCGCATTTAGGACATGCCCGCTCTGCTATTTCATTTGATTTGGTATATCGTTATTTTTTACATCTCGGCAATAAAGTGCGGTATGTACGAAATATTACCGATGTAGGGCATCTCGAGAATGATGAAGATACAGGAGAGGACAAAATAGCCAAAAAAGCCCGTATTGAAGAACTGGAACCCATGGAGGTGGCACAATATTACACCAACCGGTATCATGATACCATGCGATTACTAAACAACTTGCCACCAAGTATTGAACCGCATGCCTCAGGGCATATTCCCGAACAAATTGCAATGGCAGAAGCCATTGAAAAAAACGGATTTGCTTATCGTGTAAACGGCTCACTTTATTTTGATGTGGCAAAATATAACGAAAAATATCCTTATGGTAAACTCTCCGGGCGAAAGTTAGAAGACTTGTTGCAGACCACTCGCGACAATCTTGCTAAACAAGACGAAAAGAAAAATCCGTTCGATTTTGCTTTGTGGAAAAAAGCCGACCCTAAACATATTATGCGGTGGCACTCACAATGGAGCGATGGCTTTCCCGGTTGGCATCTCGAATGCTCTGTGATGAGCACTAAATATTTGGGCGAACGGTTTGATATTCACGGTGGTGGAATGGATTTATTGTTCCCGCATCACGAATGCGAAATTGCCCAGTCGGTTGCTACCAATGGTACTGAAGCAGTACACTATTGGATGCACAATAATATGATTACTGTAGATGGACAGAAAATGGGAAAATCACTTGGTAACTTTATTACGCTATATGAGTTTTTCAGTGGCACACATCCGCGACTCGAAAAGGCATATTCGCCAATGACCATCCGGTTTTTTATTTTGCAAGCACATTATCGTAGTCCGTTAGATTTTTCCAACCAAGCATTGCAATCGTCTGAGAAAGGAATGAATAGACTGTTACAAGGATGGGAAACACTGCAAAACATTCAACCGGCAAACCAAACAACGGTATCGGCAGAAGAATGGTCGGAAAAATTATATGCCGCCATCAATGATGATTTTAATACGCCTGTGCTAATTGCCCACTTATTCGATTTGGTGAAAGATATCAATAAACTGAAAACAGGGGACTTAACCATAGACAAATCTAATTTGGAACAGTTACAAAAACTGTTTTCCGATTTTGTTTTCGATATACTGGGATTAAAAGCCGGTGTTTCGGAAACAGGAGAAAAAAATAATATGACAACCGATTTAATTGATTTGTTGCTCAACATCCGGAAAGAAATGAAGGCAAATAAAATGTATGAACTTTCGGACGAAATTCGCAATCGATTACAAGAAAAAGGCATCGTGATAAAAGATACCAAAGACGGGTTTGAGTGGGAAATGAGGAAATAAAAACTCTAAAAATTTTGATGTGAAGACCCAAAGGTATTCTTTTGAAATTTGGAAGAATTATTACAATTCCCCTATATCGGTCTATTTTATACCATTAACATTTTTATTTTAATCCGAAATTGTTTTCCTTTTTTGCAAAAAGAATTGGTATAAAATCTTAAATCAGCGTTCAGTATTCGTTA
>JALTEO010000152.1:2508-9220 GCA_027073875.1 Bacteroidales bacterium | reverse complement strand
ATTTGTATTGTAACTATTGGCATGATCCTCAGGTGATTTTCCACTCCACGCCGATCCAATATCATAGAATCCTATGACTTGAAAATTTTCAAAGAAATTGGAATTAATGGGGTGATTGGCAAAGTATCTGACAATAGGCCAACGGATTTCGTTATTCATTACGAGGAAATTATTGCCGTTACGGATGTTTTGTGTAAATCCACGCATATTAGTGGCAAGTGTTTGGAAAACATAGTTTTTTGAATAATCGATTGGCACAGTGTTATCAAATGTGTTGGTTCTTGTAGAAAGATTTATCCAGTTATCAACACCTCCTAAATAATATATTAGCAAACTATGTCCAAATGAAGTGCTTCCGGCAATTCGTGATGCCCAAATCATAGAACGATGAATTTTCTCATAATGTCTAAAATCAAATCCTAAAATGAAAATATCTGATTTTTGTTCAGTTAGTTGATTGTAAAATTCACCAAAGATTTTGGATCGTGTACCATTATATAAATTTGTTCCGCGGCTGATAGTATTATCAAAAATATATTCTGCTTTTATTCCTCCCCAATATTTGCAAACATCCGTGTCGTTTAGTGCTTGAAAATCGGTGGCAAGTATTGTATTTTTATCATATCGTAAGCTGGTGGTTAATTTCAAGGCACTTACTTGGCTAAAGGGATAACTCATAATGTATATCAAATTATGAGTATGGGTTTTTATCAGAGAGTATCCGGAGGTATTCAAAAAACTTTGGCGGTGAAAGATTAATTGTTTATCCAATCGTTTTTTTAGATTTTCGAAACTTAATAGGTATTCGTTACTGTCAAAATTTCCGGCAAAACGAAATCCACCGGTTATTTTATAATCTTCAAATAAATCGTTGGTGCCGATTTTAAACAACAAGTTAAATCCGGGATTATAATAAACAGCTCCTCCTGTAAATGCCTGATATGAAGAGTTTAAAAACCCAAAATCAATTTGGTTTACAATATAATTATTATAGAATGAGATAAAGTATAATCGTGGTTTGGTATTAAATTCTTCAGGTTTGTTGCCGGTATTTGTTAATTGTCCGGAAGTATCTATCTGTGGTAAATGTCCTTGAATTGTGGTTGTATTTTGAGTAAAAGCATAATCATTGATATTCAAATTAGTCGTGTCAATAACAGCTACTTTTGTCGGTTTAGATTTTAAGGTGTCTTGAACTTGCTTTGGATTGGTAACTGTTATTGTGTCTTTTGCAAGTTTCTCAGCTAACCATTTCTTCTTATATATTGTGTTTTGCAAAGAATTATCTTGATTTATGCTATCAATATTCAATAATGCCGGTTGGAATAGGTTATTGTAGAAAAAGATGGGTGTAACAGAGTCTTGATAAAAAGAATAATCTTCTACATTTCTTGAAAAATTGGATATGGGATGTAGTTCCGTAAAATGACGATAGTGCATTGCTGTGTCAATAGATTCAATGGTGCTATCGTAAGTGGCAACTGCAAAATTATTAATACCGTTTTGATCTGTCAGACATAAAAATTTATTTGTTCCAATGTTATATGGTTCGCGTTCATTGTCGTAAGGTGTGTTGGTAATTCGGGTTAGTTTTTTTGTTTTAATTTCGTACTCAAATAAGTCGAAAAGATTTGATGAATTTATTAAGCTATCCGCATTCACAGTTAATAGATTGGTGTCACGGTTGGATGCAAAAATTATTTTTTCTCCTTTATCTGCAAAATGTGGGTCCATATCGTCTGCGGCATCTTGCGTGATTGTTTTATACGAATTACCTACTACACTATATAGGACAATGTCGCTATGTCCATTGCGAACAACAGACATAACAATGTGAAAACCATCGGGCGAATAATCGTAATTCAATACTTTTTGAATGCCTACCAGTTTATTTTTGGTTGTTTTTTTTGTTTTTAAGTCGTAGCTGTTTAGCCAAACATCACTGTGATATTCATTGGTATAAGTTAGAATTGTGCCTTGTGGATGCCAGCATAATACGGGATTGGTGTAGTCTGTTATTTGTGCCAGAGTATGTCCTTCTCGAAAAATCTTATATTTTTTTCCGGTATTTATGTCTTGTATCCAAATTTTGATTTTCCCTTGTTGATTGGTCTGATATGCTACCTGATTAGTTTTTACCGGATTTATCTTGAGCTGCTGATAAACGGTATTTTTTTTACTCCGTTTCAAAATGAATTTATCTGAAGGCAATGAACGCGATTGTTCTTGTTTGAAATACCATTCATTATAAAAATTGAGCCAGTCGTAAGAAAGATATTTTAAGTTTGTTCCTAATACATAAAAAAAACCGGCATCAATATTTTTACTTACTTTGGTTAGGTAGATAATATTGGGGATTACCGATTTGCCATATTTTGTAGCAATGTAATACCAAATGGAATGTCCTGCATAAGCGGCTTCATCACCTACAAGGGAATTAAATTTTTCGTATCTGCCATCTAAAATGCCGTCACGAACATGATTGTCGATATCTGCATTCCATTCGGTAGATAAATAAGATACCAATCCCTTGAGATACCATTCAGGGAAAGCAATAAGTGTTGAATTAGCTAATCGTGTTGTGAAATCAGTGCCATACACCATTTCATTGATAAAAATTTGTGCCAGCGATTTGGTAATTTCTTCCTCAAAGTGTTGACGATTGCCATCGTAATAAATAAAAATTTTATTGTCAATAATTTGCGTAACGCCACCAATGTTATATTGTAAGTTGCCGGAAATCAATCCGATATTTGATTGCCGGAAATCTGTTAATTTATCATATACCAATACAATGATGCGTTTTTGCAAGTCATATTGGAAGAAATAAGCTAATTCGGGTATTTTTTTTTGGGCGATGGTGGCAGCTTCTTTTGCTAATGCTTCTTCGTTTTGATAAAAATAAACATCTACCTTAGGTAACCGGTAATATTGCCACACAAAATTGTAGTATTGTACCCGATTTTTTCCAAAATTCATTTGTAGTCCATTGTAGAATTGAGAAAATCCTGTGATGGAAACCAATAGAAATATTAATAGAAGTATCTTTTTCAAGATGCTAAGTTTTAAAATACAAATATATATTAAAACATTGTTGTCCAATAAAACTTTTTAAATTAAATAGTCGTTATTTACAGATTTTGAAATCCCGAAAAAGACTTCGGGACAAACAAGTTCGGAATAATCATACACATCATCCTAATGCCGAACCGCTAACAAATCATTCAATATCTTTAACCAAAAGTATTCTTTACTGTTCGAGTGCCGAAACTTACGAGCATCCTCGAAAAACTACGAAATCGTAGATTTCTGTTTTTCGGGATATTAACAAAACCAGCTATTAAGCTATTTCATTATCTTTGATAGCGGTTTAGTATAATACTAAGCCACGAACTGGCGTAAGTATCGCTTCTTTTGATAAGATTTCTCCCTTCGGTCGAAATGACGCGGATGTTTTAACTTCAAAAATTTACAATTTATGCCAAAGGCATCCTCCCGAAGGGATCCCGTTGGGGCTTTGGGATAATTCGTAATTGACAATTCGTAATTAACAAACACGCTAGGCACTTTAATAATTTACAATGTACAATTTACAGTTAATAAACCGGTTCATAATGCTTACTGACGACTTGCAAACTGAGGATGACATAATTCCTAATTCGTAATTAATAATTCGTAATTATAATTACTTTTGCAAGAAAAAAAAATATCATGACACAAATAACCGATTTGAATCCGAAATTAGTATGGGAGATTTTTGATGAAATTACAAAAGTTCCCCGCCCATCGAAAAAAGAAGAAAAAATCCGTCAGTTTTTAATCACTTGGGCACAGCAACGAAATATTGAAGTCCACGAAGATAAAGCCGGCAATGTTTTGATGAAGAAACCGGCAACCTCCGGTTACGAAAACCGAAAGACCATCGTATTGCAAAGTCATATGGATATGGTGTGCGAGAAAAACAACGATGTGGATTTTGATTTTGACAACGACCCGATAGAAACTATTGTTGACGGCGAATGGGTTACTGCCAACGGCACAACACTCGGTGCCGACGACGGTATCGGCATGGCAGCACAAATGGCTGTTCTTGTTGATGATTCACTGCAACACGGACCAATAGAAGCGTTATTTACCGTTGACGAAGAAACAGGACTGACCGGTGCTTTTAATCTGGAAGCCGGTTTTTTTGACGGTAAAATTCTGCTTAACCTCGATTCTGAAGACGAAGGTGAAATTTTTATCGGCTGTGCCGGTGGCATTGATACCACAGCATGGTTTGACTTCAAAAAAACACCTGCCCCAAAATCACATCAAGCATTAAAAATTGGTATCACCGGACTTAAAGGCGGTCACTCCGGCGATGAAATTGACAAAGGACACGGTAATTCAGTAAAAATTTTGAATCGTTATCTGTGGGAAACCAACCAAAAATTCAATATTGAATTAGCTCATTTTGAAGGAGGTAACCTACGGAATGCTATCCCGCGGGAAGCATCTGCCACTTTCTTGGTGCCACATCACGATAAAGAACAAGCCCGTGCCGATTTCAATATTTTTATCAGCAAAATGGAAAACGAATACGGACTGACAGAACCCGACATGAAGCTCACACTCGAATCGGCTGAATTACCCGAATGGATTATTGATTCCACGACCAAAAACAATCTGTTAGACGCAATTTACGGATGCCCGAATAATGTGATTGCTATGAGTAAACGGATGCCCGGCATGGTAGAAACATCTACCAATTTGGCTGCCATAAAATTAAAAAACGATACACAAATCGAAATCACAACGAGTCAACGAAGTGATATTGAATCAGGCAAATACGACATTGCCCAAAGCGTAGGATCTGTATTCCACCTTGCCGGAGCCAAAGTAGAACACAGCGACGGTTATCCGGGATGGACACCAAATCCTGATTCCGAAATTTTAGAAATATCAAAAACCGTTTACAAAAATCGTTTCGGCAACGAACCTGTTGTCCGTTCTATCCACGCAGGACTGGAATGCGGTTTATTTTTGGAAAAATATCCTTATTTAGATATGGTTTCCTTTGGACCAACGCTACGATTTGTTCACTCACCCGACGAAAAAATAAACATTGCTTCCGTGCAAAAATTTTGGGATTTTCTGGTTTCCGTCTTAGAGAATGCACCGAAAAATTAGAAGAAAGTAATGCCTTATTAAAGATACAACTCTTTTTATATAGTTGTTAGTTCATAGTGCATAGTGATGAGTTTAATTTGAAAAATAAGCATACTATGTGTCTAAAGTGCCTAAAGTACTTAGAGTGCCTAGAATTTGGAGTGCCTATTAATTTTTAATTACGAATTATGTAGTTGGCAGTCTGTAGTCTGTAGTCTGTAGCAAGCACTATGAAGCAGTTTGTCAATTATTAATTGTAAATTGTTAATTGAATTAAATGCTTCAATTATTTTATGTTTGAATTTATCTTACTTTTGCAAGTGCTAAATTTTAGACATTAATTTATCAGGTTATGGGGAAATATCTTTTTGCAATTATATTCGTAATAATCAGTCTGTCAGGGAATTCACAATCTGCAAATTTTGCTTTTCAACAAGGTGAAGATTTAATGGAAAAACAGCAATACGATGATGCTATTGCCAAGTTCAAATATGTTTTACGAAAAGACCCGTATTATTACGAAGCATATTACGATTTAGGAATTATCAGCTTAAAAACAGGCAAGAAAGAAGAAGCATACACCAATTTTGGTATGGCAATCAAAACCAATACCAATTACACCGAAGCATATGAGCAACATATGCTTTTAGCAAAAGAGCTAAAAAAATACAAAGAAGGACTGGCAGATTGTAACCAACTTATTCGGCTCAACAGTAAAAAAGCCGATTATTATGCCAACCGTGCCGATTTTTACAAAGCATTACAAAAAGCCGACAAAGCATATTCCGACTTACTAAAAGCCATTAGTTTAAAAACTCAAAATCCGGACATCTACTATCAAGCCGCTTTAATGGCAAAAAAGAAAAAAAACAATGCGGATTTTCTAAAATTCATTTCGCAAGTGCTACAATTGAAACCAACATACGCTGATGCTTTGTATTTACGCGGATCATACTATTACAATCATCAGGACACAGGCAAAGCGAATACCGATTTAATCAAGGTTTATTCCGTTGATCATACAACATACGGAAAGAACCTGCCGAAAATGCTTGGCGAAATTGCTTTTCATCAAAAAAACTACAAACAAGCATTGGTATATTACAACGATATTATAAAAACATATCACAGTAAAGATGCTAAAATATGGATTCGTAAAGCCCTTTGTCAAAAAGCACAAAAACACTATCCCGAAGCAGTAAAAACACTTAATAGAGCTGCAGCATACGACAGAACAAATCCTGAGATATTTATTGAACGGGCTTTAATTAACGATAAAATGGGTAAAACTCAGATGGCAAAAACTGATTTCACCAAAGCCATTAACCTTGATAAAAAGAATCCGCTGCCCTATTATCGTCGTGGTTTATATTATCTCAACAAGAAAAAATTTGATGCGGCAATTGCAGATCTTACAATGGCAATAAAATATAATAAAAAGCCACCGGCAAACTATTTCTTTTATCGTGGTTCTTGCTATTTTGCAACCCACCAAAAAGATAAGGCATGCGAAGACTTAACAAAAGCCGCTGAACTTGGTAACAAAAAAGCCGAAAAGACA
>JALTEO010000152.1:0-2498 GCA_027073875.1 Bacteroidales bacterium | reverse complement strand
TATTAAAAGATTGAATAAAAGATTCATTTGGGTAGAAATTTACTAATTTTGATGTTTAAAATATAAAAATAATCATCATGAAAAATCTTTTCATTATCGCCGCATTATTTGGCTTGTTTGCAAGCAGTTGCAACCTTCCAAATTCTAATAAAGAAACAAATCAAACTACAAAAGACACCAGCATTATTTCAAAACCGGATTTAAAACTAACATCCGACATTATGACACCGGAAGTGCTTTGGTCATTCGGCAGGATATCGGAAGTAAGCGTTTCGCCAAAGGGCGATATGCTGGTATTTGGTGTAAAATATTACAGTATTGACCAAAACAAAGGCAATAATGATCTCTACACCATGGACATTGACGGCAACTATTTTAAACAAATCACTAAAACCGCTTTTAGTGAATATAATCCGGAGTTTATGCCCGATGGTAAGCACATTGCCTTTCTATCACCTGAAAGCGGCAGTATGCAGGTATGGCAAATGGACATTGACGGAAAAAACAAAAAACAAATATCATTTGTTGACAACGATATCAACGGATTTAAGATTTCACCCGATGGTAAAAAGATTTTATTTATTAAAGAAGTAAAACTTGACACTACGGCACAGGACAAATATAAAGATTTGCCGAAATCAACCGGAAAGATTATTACAGATATGATGTATCGTCACTGGGACAAATGGACAGAAAGCTATAGTCATATTTTTGTTGCCGATATGGGCGATTCCATTAAAACAGCAACCGACATCATGAAAGGTGAACAGTACGACTCGCCACGGAAACCTTTTGGCGGCATGGAAGAAATTAATTGGAGCCCCGACAGCAAGACAATTGCATACACCTCTGTCAAGAAAAAAGGACTGGCTTATACGCTAAGCACTAATTCAGATATCTATCTGTATAACACTGAAACTAAAACTACTACAAATGCTTCCGAAGGCAATATGGGCTACGATGCTTGTCCCGTATTTTCAGAAAACGGCAAATTATTGGCATGGGAAAGTATGGAACACGATGGTTACGAATCGGACAAAAACCGTATTTTTATTAAAAATCTGGAAACAGGAGAAATTACCAACTACTCGAAGAATTTTGATGATAACGCCCGTCAATTTGCATGGAAAGGCAATTACAAACTCTATTTCATCAGCGATTATCACGGCTCTGACGAGATTTTTGAATTAACATTAAGCACCGACTCTATTAAACGGATTACCTACGGTGTTCATGATTACCGGAGTGTTGCGATAACGAAGAAAGGGCTTGTCGGTATGCGGCAATCCATGTCCATGCCAAGTGAAATTTTCAGTATCAACCCCAAAACAGGCGATGAAAAGCAAATCAGTTTTGTGAATAAAGACCTACTCGACCAACTTACTATGGGAAAAGTAGAAGCCCGCTGGATAAAAACTTTCGACCAAAAAGATATGTTGGTTTGGGTAATTTATCCGCCACATTTTGATTCTACTAAAACCTATCCTGCCCTGCTCTACTGCGAAGGCGGACCTCAAAGCACCGTATCACAATTCTGGAGCTACCGTTGGAATTTCCAAATGATGGCTGCTAACGGTTATATTATCGTTGCTCCCAACCGTCGTGGATTGCCCGGTTTCGGAACTAAGTGGAATCAACAAATCAGCGGTGACTACGGCGGAAAGAACATGAAAGATTATCTTACTGCTATTGACAAACTAAGCAAAGAGCCCTATATTGATGCCAATCGCCTGGGGGCTGTCGGTGCAAGTTACGGCGGATTTTCGGTTTACTGGCTTGCGGGTCATCACAACAAACGCTTTAAAGCATTTATTGCTCACGATGGTATTTATGACTTAGAAGCACAGTATGTAGAAACCGATGAAATGTGGTTCCCCAATTGGGATTTAGGTGGTGCCCCTTGGGATAAAAACCCGATTGCCAAAAGAAGTTATGCCAATTCCCCACATAAATTTGTTGACAAATGGGATACACCGATTTTGGTTATTCACGGCGGACATGATTATCGCATCTTAGATGCTCAAGGATTTAGTGCTTTTGATGCTGCCAAATTAAGAGGTATTCCTGCCGAAATGCTTTATTTTCCCGATGAAAGCCATTGGGTATTGCATCCGCAAAATGGCATTCTATGGCAACGCACTTTCTTTGAATGGCTCGATAAGTGGCTGAAATAATTTTGATAATATAAATTAATAACTAATAATTGAGCAGGTCAACATCTTTATTTTCGATAGCAATAAGGAAGTTTAAGAAGAATAAACTGGCAATGGTCAGCTTATTTTTCATCTGCTTTTTAGTGATAATTTCTATTTTCGGATATTGGTTTGTGCCGGACAATACGCCCAATGTCAATCGGCAATTTGTGCAGTTGGCATTAAAGAAACCGGGGTTCTCTGTCAAAATGTTGAAAGTTCGTAAAAATCAACCCATCGAAGAACAATCAATTTTTAAAACACTGCTTTTCGGCAAACCCGACATCTATAATTATATCCCTATCC
>JALTEO010000151.1 GCA_027073875.1 Bacteroidales bacterium | reverse complement strand
CGGGGATATTCATCATTTTATCAAATGTTTCGGCTACGGTATTGTCGTTATCAATATTTAAAGCTACACCGCCTACATCCGATTTGTGAACAGGACCGACAACTTTCATTACAATAGGGTAACCCAATTTCTTGGCTTTAGCAATGGCATCGGATTTTTTGGTGGCAACTTCTTCGCCGGCACGGGTAATTCCTGCCGCATCCAGTAATGCTTGAACTTTTTGGGGCGAAAGATAACCTTCTGTTTTTGTTTCATCAATTATTTGGCGGATGGTTGCTGTATCTAGCGTTATCTGTGTGCTGTGAGTCTTTGTTAGTGCTTTATTTCGCATTTGGTTATTCACCACCTTGGAAAATGCTTGTCCGAAAATGACTTCATCGGTAAAAGCAATTCTTCCTTTGTCAATAAAAAACTGAATTTCGTCTTTTACATTGATAATTGACGGTAACACAGGGAAAATCGGTTTTTTTGTGTTTTTCATTTTATCGTCCAGCAGTGTATAGACATCATACACATCGAATAATCCCGGGCTGCCGAAGATGACAACCATTGCATCAATATGGTCAAAATCGTTATTAACGGCATCAATAATATGTCCTAACTGTTCTGCTGTTCCCGTAGCCAAAAAGTCGATGGGGTTGCCTACTGCTGATCCGGGGAACAGCTTTTCGAGCAGTGCATCGGCTTTTTCCCCTTCAATGTGAGGCACTGACAGTCCACTGTTTGACAATGTATCTGTTAGCATTACGGCAGGACCGCCGGCATGCGTGATGATGGCAATATTTTTCCCCGTAACTTCAGGGTGCATAAATACAGATGCTACCGTAGTCAGTTCTTCGCGACCGTAACAGCGAACGATGCCTGCCTTGCGGAAAAGCGAATCAACGGCAACATCGGAACCTGCCAATGCACCGGTATGCGATGAGGCGGCACGACTACCGGCTTCGGATGTGCCCGATTTGATGGCGGCAATTTTGGCACCTTTTCGTATCAACGATTGGGCATGCTTGAGAAGTTTTTGCGGCTTCTTAATACTTTCTAAATAGAGGAGTTTAACTTTAGGACTGGTAGCCGGGTCAAAAGATTCGTCCATATATTCCAACACATCTTCCACACCGAGTTGAGCACTGTTGCCTACAGAATAGACACTGGCAAATTTGAGTCCTTTGGGAATGCCTGCTTCCATAATAAACACTGCCGTAGCTCCTGAGCCGGAAATAAAGTCAACGCCTTCGGGATCTAATTTCGGTATAGGTGTTGTAAATACACCTGCATAATTATAGTTCATTACGCCAATGCAGTTGGGACCAATAAGTGAACCGTTGTGTTGATTAATGATTTCAACTATTTCTTGCTCCAATTTACCACCTTCTTCGCTTTCTTCGCTGTAGCCCGCCGATAAGATGATAAATGCTTTGGTGTTTTTTTGTTCTGCAAGAATACGGACAGTATCAACAGTATATTTTGCGGCAATGGCAATAATTGCTAAATCAATTTGTGGTAAATCTTCAACCGACTTAAATGTTTTAATACCCTGAATATTATCTTCTTTCGGATTAACAGTAAATAGATTTTTAGTGTCAAATCCGTTATCAATTAAATTCTTCAGGACTTTTCCGCCGGGTTTTTGTACAGTATTAGAACCCCCAATAACAACAATTGTTTTGGGATTTATCAATTCTTGTGTGATCATAGTTGTGTGTGTATTTAGATTTTTTCAAGTTCTACCGAGAAATGTCGCATAATAGGTGCTTCTTTTATGATTTTGTAGCCCGTTGTAATTTTATTTCTGCGATCATATACATTTTTCAATGCTGTTGCCACCACATCCATATGGTTATTGGTATAGACGCGACGGGGGATTGCCATCCGCATAAACTCTAATTTAGGATAACGGTTTTCCCGTGTAACAGGGTCACGGTCGGCTAATATTGTACCTATTTCAACCGCTCTAACGCCGGCTTCAAGATAAAGCTCCAGTGTCAGTGTTTGTGCCTGATATTGTGCTTTCGGCACATTGGGCAAGAATTTATCGGCATCAACAAAGATAGCGTGTCCGCCGATGGGTTTTTGAATAGGAATACCATAGTCTATCAGTTGATTACCGAGATATTCTGTCTGTTTGATGCGGGTTTCCAAAAAATCAAATTCCGTACCTTCGTATAGTCCTTGAGCCAAAGCGGCCATATCGCGTCCCGACATACCGCCATAAGTAATAAATCCTTCAAACATTATATTGAATGTTTTGGCTTTATCAAAAATTTCTTCATCTCTCATTCCGATGAATCCCCCCATATTGACGATGGCATCTTTTTTACTGCTCATAGTCATCATATCAGTATATTTGAACATATCGGCAACAATTTCGCGGATAGTTTTATTTTCGTATCCTTTTTCCCGTAATTTGATAAAATACGCATTTTCGGCAAAGCGGGCAGAATCAAAAAGTACTTTAATGCCATATTGGTGCGACAATTCGTAAACCTGTTTTAGGTTCTCAATAGAAACAGGTTGTCCGCCGGAAGTATTACAAGTAACGGTAACTACCACAAACGGAATTTTTTCTTTCGGGTATTTTTTGTAAACGGCTTCTAATTTATCTAAATCCAGATTGCCTTTAAACGGATGGTTGGTGTCAGTGTCGTATGCCTCGTCAATAGTGCAGTCCACAGCTTCGGCTTTACGAAATTCGATATGTCCTTTGGTGGTGTCGAAATGGGCATTTCCCGGAACCACATCACCTTCTTTTACCAAAGCGGAAAACAGTACATTTTCTGCTGCTCGTCCTTGGTGAGTAGGTAGGAAATATTCAAATCCAAAAATATCTTTGATAGCTTCTTTGAGTTTAAAATAGGATTCTGCTCCGGCATAGCTTTCGTCACCTTTCATTATTTCCGCCCATTGAAATTGGCTCATAGCTCCTGTTCCGGAGTCGGTAAGTAAATCAATAAAAACCTGATGACTACGAAGATTAAATATGTTGTAGCGTGCTTCTTTAAGCCATTGTTCGCGATCTTGTCGTGTACTTTTATAAAGTGGTTCAACAACTTTAATTTTGTACGATTCTGCAAAGGGTAGTTTCATTTTTTTTTAGTTCTTGTTTTTTTTCTTATCGTGCAAAAGTAAAAAAATATTAAGAATAGTTGCTGATTTTTTACTTTTATTATAAATTGTTATTTAGCACGGTAGTAAGGATAAGTTCTGTATAAAGTGCTTAGAGTATTTATTAATTACGAATTACGAATTAGAAATTACGAATGCTTTTTGTTAATTGTAAGCATCGTAGGTGCGGTATGTTTGTAGAAAAAAAGCAAACACAAAAAAAGCTCCGTAGGAGCGATACATAGAAACTAAACTACGAATTATTAATTGTAAATTCCTTAACTTTCGCCGTTGCACGATTGTATCGTGTGGTATATCGTATCTACAACCTTTTGAAATGTTTCCTAACTCTCTGATATTTTACTTAAACACAATCTTATCGACAACGCCCTCGCCGAATTTATCGTTTATTTTCTCAAGTATGGCTTGTCGCATATAGTATAGTTCGCTTTTTACGATGGCAGAGTCCAAATGAACGAACAAAGTTTTACGGATGATATAGATTTTTTTTGTCCGTTTGGCAATGGTTTCGCCCATAGTCTCACCCCACAAGTTGATGATTTTGGCTTTTGTCAACCGGTTGTCTGGGTCCACATCCTCAATATACGAGCGGATAATGTCTTTTATGGAACGGATATTTTTATTTCTCTCCATCATTTTCTATTGGTTCTACGGTGCCGTTATTTACTTTAAACAAAGCGGCAGGAATATTTAACTGTTCTACCATTTGTTTCATTCTGTCGGGGTGGGTGTCGGTAATAAATATTTGTCCGTAATCTTTTTCGGCAACCAGCTCCATTACTTTCCCGACACGGAAACTATCTAACTTATCAAACACATCATCAAGCAGTAAAAGTGGTTTTTTGCCACTGCCTTGTTTCAAGATTTCGTATTCTGCCAGTTTTAGTGCTATCAGCAACGATTTTTGTTGTCCTTGCGAACCGATTTTTTTTAGTGGCAATCCGTCAATGGTAAAATTCAAATCATCTTTATGGATACCTACTGAGGTGTATTTTAGGTATTTATCGTTTTCAAAATTATTTTCCAATAACTCTTTCAGTGGTTTTTGAAACAATTGGCTGCGATATTTAACAGAAAGTTCATTTTGGTCATTCGAAATAGCCGTATAGAATTGGTTGAAATAGGTCGTTAAGGTTTCTGTCATCGCTTTTCGCTCTTCAAAAATCGGTGTACCGTATTCAATCAACTTTTGGTCCCATACTTCAAACAATCCCATAGAACCGGTATGCGAGAAATCCATTTTTTTCAGAATCGCATTTCGTTGTTTCAGAGCAGTGTTATATTGGATTAGGTTATGTAGGTATTCCTTGTCGAACTGTGAAATAATGATGTCCAAAAATCGTCGTCGTAGTTCACTGCCTTCCGAAATCAGAAACACATCGTTAGGCGAAATCATTACCAACGGGAGCAAACCGATGTGGTCGGAAAGGCGTGGATATTCCTTATCATTTTTTTTGAAAATTTTCCGGTTATTTTTGACATACTTTACCTGTATGGTTTCAATGGAATTTTTGACTTCGTAAATAGCAATTACGGAATAAAAATTATCTTGGCTTGCCGTATTGACGATAAGCTTGTCGGGCGTATTGAAAAAACTTTTGGTTAACGACAACAAGTAAATAGCATCTAAAATATTGGTTTTCCCTGCCGCATTTTGCCCTGTAAAACAGTTTATCTTATCGGAAAATTGCAATTTTAATTCCTGATAATTCTTAAAACCGGTTAAATGCAATTCTTTAAGGTACATTGGTTAATTAATTAGTTCTTAATTAGTTTTACTGTGTGTGATTGGCTGTTTGTCAAAATTGTTTTTACAAAATAAATGCCTGCATCTAATGTTGAAACATCTATTCTTTGTGTTTTAGTTTGATTACCTAAAACGCTTTTAACTGTTTTACCTTTGATAGATAAGATGGTAATAGATTTAATGTTTTCTGTCGCATCTACGATAATATTATTTTGTGCCGGATTCGGATAAATGGTCAATGAATTATCAGTTGCAGGCGTTTTGTTGCCTACGAAAGGATTGTAAGCAAAAGTGGTAGTGTAAAAGTTTCTACCGTGTGTGGCGGCAAGAACCGTATTGTCGGAAGTGCGGATGCGTAACATATCTGTTCTTACATTTGCCGGTCCGTTAGTAGAAGGATACCAATTGGTTGTTGCTTGTGCTAACTCATTGGTTGTCCATACGCCAAGTTCCGTAGCTATCATCGCTTGTTCATCATTTTGCGGATGTAAAATAACCCAACGGACAGGGATATCCGGCAGGTTACCCGTTTTGTCGGTCCAGTTATTGCCGCCATCGGTGGTTAACCAGATTTTCTGAACACCGTAATTGGAAAAAGTAACCAAAATAGTATTGTCCGTACTACCGATAGCGATACAGGAAATATTTGCCGGCGGAAATAAATTACTGCCGATTTCTGTAGCAATAGGAGTTGTTTGAATATCGGTAACTTTAAATAATTTACCCGATTGGGTGCCGACATACAGCGTATTATTATTATTTGGTGAAAGTGTTACATTAGAATACGGTACTGTTGAACCGGTATTCAGATTAAAATAATCACCGCTGACATTATCCGGAATACCTGAAATGCGAACTAATTGGTCTTGATAATTGCCACTAAAATCCATTGCATTGGCATAGAGAATATTATTAGTGCCGTCATAATCTACGGGATTAACAAAAAGACCGCAATAATACTGATTAATTTGCTTGTAGTTTCCATTGTAAAAAGCGTAATATTGGTTGTCGTAAATCGAAGTGATGACAATATCTTCATCGGGATCGAAGAAACAGAAAGAACCATCGCCACCGGAATACATATCGTAGTAATGATAAAGCGGATGCTCTTGGTAAAGTAACGAGCCATTATCTTGGGCACCACCAAGAAAAGCAGAGTCTTGCCCGATGGCACAAGTATAAAACTGAAGGGTGGAATAGTAGTAGTTTCGTTCGTGAAAGGTAGGTGTTGACTGGTCGGCATTGTTGGAATAAAAGACACCCCCGTCGGAGCCGAAAATAATTTCAGATGAGGAACCCGGTTTAAAAAGTGCTTTGTGTTGATCGGCATGAACATAGTCAGGACCACCGCCATAGTACATCTGTACCCAATCGGAAACGGCATTCCATGTGTTGCCACCGTCTTCTGAAAATTGCAAATCCAGTCCGCCGACAAAAATTCTATCAGGATTATTCGGATCTACGGCAGCATCCATTGCATGCCATGCCAAGTAAGCCCAGTTGTGACCGTAATTGTCATCGGCAGGAGGTGATAATTCATTCCAAGTATTTCCGCCATCAGTGGACTTAATGATGTATTTTCCGATAAAAGTACCGAAGCCGTCAATTTGTTCTGTTAACGAGCCGGCAGCAATACAGGCATAAATAATATTGGAATCCGAAGGTGCGGCTGCCAGAATAATTCGTCCCGGAATATTGTAGGTGGAATCTAATGGTATCGTATCGTTGTAATGGTCATATATTGTCCATGTTCCTGCTGTGCCTTGGTCCGAAGATAATATCACGGCACCGCCGTTACCATTAAGGTTAGGCGAAGAACCTACAAAAATGCGTCCGTTGGCAGCAACTTCAATATCGGCAACTGCATAAGGAACGGTTTTACCCGAAATATTTGGTAATACCTGTGTCCATGTTTGTCCACCATCGGCAGAACGATATAATCCGTCAGTAGGAGTACTTTGATGCACTTCGCCATGATATACGCCTGACATTACCCCTGCATATATTACACTTGCTCCGCTTTCGTTTCGTACAATAACATCGGTAACATAAGCAAAATTAATGGTAGAATCCAAAAGTGTAAATGATTGTCCGCCATCGGTGGTTTTCCAGATGCCGGAGCCACGACCGGAAGATTCACGATAAGTGATGATAGCCGTTTGTGCTTCGCCTGTGCCGACATAAAATGTTTTCGGGTCATTCGGGTCTGCTACAATGCTGCTGACAGAAAGGTTGTCCCAAAAATCACTGACAGGTATCCATTTTGAAAGCGAATCGGTAATGTCGTTATTGTACCATAATCCGCCGGTAACACTACCTGCCCACACTTTTTTGCCTTGCGGGTCATTTGGGTCCCACATTAAAGCACGCGTTCGTCCACCCATATTTGACGGGATGTTATGCCATGTTAAGTCTTTGGCTGTTCTTTTTTGTTTAACAATGCGTTGTTTTTGCAAAAAAGCAGGATAAAGTCGTTCGGTGGGTACTCTGCCTAATGCAGGGTCTAAAGTCATAATATAATTTTGAAATGCCGCTTGTTCAGGATTGTCAACTTCAGCGTTTTTGTCTTTAACTTGTTTGGTGAAATTGCGGTATTGTTTATGTAGAAATGATTCGTAATTGTTTCTTTTTAGATTATTATTGCCGGATTGAAAATAAAAAACAACTGTCAATCCCAACAATAAAGCAATGGCAGGGAAAAGTATTTTTCTCATCGTAATGAATTGATTTTTTACAAAGATAGTTTAAATAATTATTGAATTTCACTAAAACACTAAAATATCTCCTGTTTTTAATCCTTTTATTTGTAGCTGTTTTGCCATTTCACATTGGGCTTCGAAGCCGGTACAATGCGAAGGGTAGAGGTGTGGAATATTCAAATCATCAAGGCAATTGATGGTTTCTTTTAATTGGTTATTGATTGTCTTCAGGTGAAAACCACCAATAACGGCATAAATCTGCGAGATACCTGTAATTGTTTGTGCCTGACGAATAATATTGCAAACGCCTGAATGAGAGCAACCTGTTGTTATAATCAGTCCTTTGGAAGTAATGGTGGCAATAGCCGTATCATCGGGAATAGTGTCATTTTTCCCGTTTTCCAAATGGTAATCATTAGCTTGTTTTTCAAAAGCTGTTTTACGGGGTATTTCACCAAGAAACCAAGTGTTTCCCGTGATTTTAAAAGGTTCTTTTGTTAGTGCTAAATGAAATTCTTTATCGGCTTTTTCAAAATCTATTGGTAATCCTACAGATGAATTGTCGGTGTTGCGATACCTTTTTACGAATGCCCCGGAATGTGCAATCAGATTTTTCCCGTAGAGATAAGGCAAACCGTTACCATGATCCCAGTGCCCGTGACTAAGAATAATCGTATCAATCTGAGTCAGGTCAATATTAAGAAGTTTGGCATTTTGGATAATCAAATCGGAAGGTCCCGTATCAAAAAGAAATGATTTTACACCATCATCAATCAAATAAGCAAGTCCATGAGCAGCAGGAATATTTTTTCCTGCCCTGTTTTCAACTAAGACGGTAAGTTTCATCTGTTTATTTTTAGTTCGTAAAGTTGAAAGTTTAAAAGTTTTTTACGAAAACTTCTTAAAAATTGATTTTGGTGTTATTTTAAATGATGAATATCGAACCCTGATTTTAATTTTTTTTTTTAGAAGAGTCCGTTCAGTTCGGCATCAATTTTATCAATCACAAAACTGAGGTCTTCTTTTTTATCAATGAAATTGATATTGTCCACATCAATAATCAGGAGCGGACTGGCGGTATAAGTCTCAATCCATGCTTCGTAGCGTTCGTTAAGCCGTTTCAGGTAATCAAGCCGGATAGAGCTTTCGTATTCGCGTCCGCGTTTTTGAATCTGATTGACCAAAGTAGGCACGGAAGCACGCAAATAAACTAGTAAGTCAGGTGGTTTAATTAATGAGTTCATCAACTGAAAGAGCTGAAAATAATTATCAAAATCGCGGGAACTCATCAATCCCATAGCATGCAGGTTGGGAGCAAAAATATATGCATCTTCGTAAATGGAACGGTCTTGAATAACTGTTTTTCCGGATTGACGAATGTCTAAAATTTGCTTAAAACGGCTGTTAAGAAAAAACACCTGTAAATTGAATGACCATCGTGGCATGTCATTGTAAAAATCATTCAGATACGGATTGTTTTCGACATCTTCAAAATGGGCATCCCATTTGTAATTCTTTGATAATAACTTGGTAAGCGTAGTTTTGCCTGCACCAATATTTCCTGCGATTACGATATGCATGTAATAGTTTTTTAGCAAAAATAAAAAAAAGATTTATTCCACACTCAAAGAAAATATTTTTTTTGAAAAATGGCAAAAAAAAAGCCGGCTGATACCGGCTTCCATTGTATTAACTCAGGTTATTACTTTCTATGG
>JALTEO010000150.1 GCA_027073875.1 Bacteroidales bacterium | reverse complement strand
GCTTTTAAACAGCCCGATAGTTTGTGGCAACAGGTGAGGGTAGTACCGCTCAATGATAAAGAGCAAGAGACTTACCGTTTTATTGATAGTTTGGGTAGGGCAGAGCATTTTGATGCAAAGTTCCGTGTTTTGAAATTATTGGCTACAGGAAAAATTCCTTTTTATTTTGTTAATATTGATATTTTAAAAATGCTGAGTTTTAATGAGTATGTAGGATTTCGCCCACAACTGGGATTGGAAACCAATGATAAAATTGCCGAATGGTTTACACTTAGCGGTTATTTAGGATATGGTACTAAAGACAAGGATTGGAAATATGGTGGCGGCTTAGCGTTTGTGTTTTCCAAAGAGCATAATCTCGGATTGAAATTTTCGTATCATAATGATGTTTTGGAGACGGGCGGTTTGAATTTTTACGACTATAAACCGAATCTTTCTTCATCGGAATTTTATCGCGAGATGCTTATTAATAATATGTACAAAGACGAATCGTTCCGGTCTGATTTTTCGTTTAGAGTTGTTCGCTACTTAAAAGGAAATGTTTTTGCTCAAAAGCGGTTTTTGGCTTCCGGCGATACTTATCGCTTGATGCAACCGGAAAATAATATTACTGTGTCATATTCGCAACTGTCTGTTAATGAGGTGGGTGTTCGATTGCGATATGCTTACAAAGAAAAGCAGGCAAAGATGATGTCCGATGTTTTTTCTTTGGGAACAAAATATCCTATCGTGTGGTTTAACTTTACTAAAGGTGTGTTGTGGCAGAATACCGGTATCAATTATACGAAAACAGCATTGCAGATAACCAAACATTTCGAGTGGAAAAAGTTGGGAGTTACCAATCTGAAATTAACTGCCGGCAGAGTTGACGGGCAAGTGCCTATTTGGTTGCAATTCAATGCCAATGCCGCCTATTATCCTTTTTCGGTAGAAGCAGCTAATTCGTTTGCTACTATGCGGATGAACGAATTTTTCAGTGACCGCTTTGCCGCTTTTTATTTTGAGCACAATTTTAAATCGTTGTTATTCAAAACCCGTTTTTTTGCCCCGCAAATCAAGGTGGTCTATCACGGCGAAATCGGAACTATGAAAAATATGGTGCAACACGATTATTTTTCGTTTAAGACACTTGACAAAGGATACCACGAAGCAGGATTAGTTATTAACAATATTTTGAAAACCAGTCTTTCGGGTATTGGTGTAGGTGGATTTTATCGTTTTGGACCATACGGGTTTAATAATTTCAAGGACAATCTGGCAATTAAATTATCTTTGTCGTTTAATTTTGATTAGAATGACAGAAACAGCAAAAAGTTTTAAAGCGGGTTTTGTGAATATTGTTGGCAATCCGAATGTAGGAAAATCAACACTGATAAATGGGTTTATGGGTGAGAAATTATCCATTGTAACACCCAAGATGCAAACGACACGGCACCGCATTTTAGGATTTCTGACACAGGAAAATTATCAAATTGTTTTTTCCGATACGCCCGGCATTGTGCAACCGAACAATGAACTGCAAAACAGAATGTTGGCGTATTCTTTTTCGGCTTTGGAAGATGCTGATGTTTTATTGTATGTTACCGATATTGAAGATGTTGGTAGGGTGAATGACGATTTTGTAAAAAAAGCAAATAACTTGTCAATTCCTCTGCTGCTGGTAATAAACAAAATAGATATTCGTAAACCCGATGAGATTGAACAAGCCAAAATCTTTTGGCAGCAAAAATTTCCTGATGCTGAGATTTTTGAAGTTTCTGCTTTGCAAGGTAAAGGAACGGACAAGCTTTTTCAACGAATTCTTGAAGTTCTACCTTATCATCCGCCTTATTTCCCGGAAGATGAATTGTCGGATAAAAGTGAACGGTTTTTTGTGTCGGAAATTATCCGCGAGAAAATTTTGTTGAATTATTACGAGGAGGTACCGTATTCTGTAGAGGTGCAAGTGGAAGAATTTAAGGAGAAAGAGGATATTACAGTTATTAAGACCAAGATTTTTGTGCTTCGCGAATCGCAGAAAAATATTATTATCGGCAGAAAAGGCGAAATGATTAAAAAGCTGGGAATGCAAGCCCGTAAAGACATTGAAAAATTTTTAGGCGTTAAAGTTTATCTGGAACTCTTTGTTAAAGTCCGTAAGGGCTGGCGTGATGATGAGAATACGCTGAAAAAATTCGGGTATTTTGAATAATGAGACTTTTGCAAAACTTCCGGTTTTGTCATTCTGAAAAATCCTGAGCAAAGCGAAGGAGCATGTGAAGAATCTATAGATAACTGTCGTTTAATATATTGAGATTCTTCGCTGTGCTCAGAATGAATCAGCTTTTGTTTGTTTTACAAAGGTCTTAAATCGTGACAAATTATTACAATAAATCGTAAAAAAATCTGTGAATTTTTGGGGTTAATTTATTGTTTGTCAGATAATTTTTCTTGCGTCAACCATAATTTCCCGGTCCACGAAATAGCCCATGCACCAAGTGGAGCAGTGAGCAAAATACTTAGTACAGCCATGGCTAAAATGGTTTGCCCGGGTCCTGTATCCATACCTGTGGTTTGCATGGCTAATAGTGGTGCACCGCCAATAGCGGCTTGTACGGTCGCTTTTGGTACATACGAAACCACAACAAACATGCGTTCTTTAAAATTTAAATCGGTGCCGATAACGCTGATGTAGGTCCCGACACTTCGGGCAATAAGAGCAAGAAAAATTAATGCTGCACCTGCCAGTCCGTAATCAAAAGCTACTTTGACATTGACTTGTGCTCCCACCATAGTAAACAATACAACTTCGGCAGGAATCCATAATTTTGCCAATTGCGAAGACACTTCATGGGCATATT
>JALTEO010000149.1 GCA_027073875.1 Bacteroidales bacterium | reverse complement strand
CGCGGCTGTGACCACCACCACCAAAGGTCAGATCAACATAGACACCGTCCCCCTGTATGTTTAATCCGTCAATGGATGGTTGCAGTAAAGCAGGGATATGGTAGTCTGTCATTATTTATTATTATTATTGGGGATTTTCTTTAAAAATTTCTTCAGCCAGTTTGGCAAAATCATCTTGCGAGATGTCTTTTGTTTCTAACTGTTCGGCATTCCAGATTTCAATTTTGTTGTCCTGACCTACTAAAATGATTTCAGTATTAATATGGGCAATCTCCAATAGTTTTTTCGGAATCAGAAGCCGGTTTGCCGAATCTAATGTAACTTCTACCGTGTCCTTATAGAATTTCCGTAAAAACAGATTATGTGTTTTGTTGTATGGGTTGAGACGACTGCGAATCAGCTCTACTTGTTTTTGCCATTCGTCGTAAGGAAAGATAACCAGACAGTTCTCAAAAATATCTTTTTTGACCACAAAGCGATTGGTTATTTGCCCGCTCATTTGCTTTTGAAACGGAACGGGGAAATATATCCTGCCCTTACTGTCAATCTTGCCTGTATAATCGCCAATGAAATTTGTCACTGTTTTTAAATTTTGGGTAAAAATAATACCAAATTACCCACTATCCAACACTATTCCACACTTTTTTACACAATTGTTGATAACTTTTGAGATTATTAACAAGTTACTAACAAGATAAGTAGTTGTATATCAGTGCTGAATGGTTGCTTTTTGTGGTGTTTGGGTGTTGAAAACCGGAAATTATAAAGTTGAATATGTCATTATCATTTTGTCGTCATTCAGAGAACGACGCAGTCGTTCGTAGGAATCTGTTAAATAGTGTTGTGAAAGAGATTATTATGCTCACTGCGTTCGTCCATAATGACGAGTTCCATTATTGAGTTGTCAGAAATTGTTATTGATGCTGACTTCTCTCAATAATTAGGCAATACCGAATCGCTAACAAAGTTTTAAAAACAGTTTGAAGTTCGGGATTCGAGTATTAACAAAACCAGCTATCAAATTATTTCATTACTTTGATAGCGGTTTAGTATAAGAAAATTTTTTATATTAAATTTGCAAAAAAATATTTCTGTAGAATGGGTAATCCGGATTTATTTCTGATTGATATTGAAAAAGTAATTGCCGACAAAAATCCTAAGTTGGCAAAGCGGATGCCGCGGTTTGTTTTGTCGTGGATAAAACGAATTTTACATCAAGATGAAATTAATCAATTTTTAATTAAGCATCAGGACAAGAAAGGGATTGATTTTGCACAAGCAATTATTGATGATTTTAATCTGACAATAAAAATAAAGGGCAAAGAAAATCTGCCGGAAGAAGGGCGATATATTTTTATAGCCAACCATCCGATGGGTGGTATGGAGAGTCAGGGATTTATGCGTTTGGTCAATGATGCATTTCCCGGGAAAATTCGTTTTCCGGTGAATGATGTCCTGTTAAATCTTAAAAATTTTGATCCTATCTTTGTGCCTATCAATAAGTATGGTGCAATGAATAAAGAATCGTCGCGACAGATTATTGATTTATATGCTTCGGATTATCAGATTTTGTTTTATCCTGCCGGAATGGTCTCGCGGAAGATAAAAGGACGAATTATCGATCCGGAGTGGAAAAAAACTTTTCTGACGAAAGCAATATCAAGTAAGCGGGATATTGTCCCTGTTTATATTGATGCTGAAAACTCAAAGCGGTTTTACAGATTAGGCGTGTGGCGTAAGTTTTTCGGCATCAAAGCAAACTTAGAAATGTTCTTGTTGCCCGATGAGTTGTATAGGGCAAAAAATAAAACGATTACTTACACCGTTGGAAAACCTATTTCGTATGAGATATTTGACAAAACCCATAACTATAAGGACTGGGTGCAAAAAGTGAAAGATTATATTTATTCATTAAAAGATAACCCTGATAAAATATTTGAAAAATGAGACCAATTATTCCTCCGGTTACTTCCGAAGACTTAAAGAGAGAACTTACACCTGATAAGTTTATCAGACCGACAAATTTTGGCAATAATGAAATCTATATTGTTACGGGTAAGGATTCTCCCGGTGTGATGCAGGAAATTGGTCGTTTGCGTGAACTGACTTTTCGTGCTGCCGGTGGTGGGACAGGAAAAAGTGCTGATATTGATAGGTTTGATATTGCCGGAGATAAAAGTTCCTATAAGCAATTAGTTTTGTGGAATCCGCATGAAGAAGAAATTATTGGCGGCTATCGTTTTTTGCTTATGAGAGATTTGCCAAAAACTGCCGATGGGCAAGTTCGTACGGCTTTCTCAGAACTGTTTAAGATTGAAAAATCATTTATTGACAACTATTTACCGTATTGTATTGAATTGGGGCGTTCATTTATCCAACCGGCTTATCAATCGAGTAAATATTCGCGGAAATCAATGTATGCTCTTGATAATTTGTGGGATGGCTTAGGTGCTTTGATAGTGATGTATCCGGAAATGAAATATTTTATTGGTAAGATTACAATGTATGGGGATTATAATAGTATGGCACGGGATCTTATTTTGTTTTTCTTTAAAAAGTATTTTAACGATGATGAAAATTTGATTTATCCTTATGAGCCGGTTGAGATAAATACGGATATTGATTATTTGGCAAGTATCATCAATAAGGATAGCTATGTGAATGATTATCACGCTTTGAATAAGAAGGTTAGAGACCTTGGTGAAAATATTCCGCCGTTGTTTAATTCCTATATGAATATTTCATCTACAATGAAAGTGTTTGGGACATCTATAAATCCTTTCTTCGGCAATGTTGAGGAAACAGCTATTATCATTACTATTGATGATATTTACGACAAGAAAAAATCCCGTCATATTGATTCCTATCACGAATATTTAAAAAATGCGAAGTAGAGGACTGGTTGTAAAATCTACAGGCAAAGAATACGAAATTGTTGTTGCCGATGGAACAAAAAAAACTGCTGTTATTAAGGGAAATTTGCGAACCAAAACATTTAAGAGTACCAATCCTATTGCCATAGGCGATTTTGTGTGGATTGAATTTGAGAACAACGATAACCAAGCGTTTATTACCGCTATTGACGACAGGAAAAATTTTATTATTCGTAAATCGGCAAAACTCTCCAAGCAATATCAGATTCTAGCGGCAAATATCGATATGGCATTACTGATGGTAACACTTGATAATCCGCGAACTTCCACAACATTTATTGATCGTTTTTTGACTACCGCCGAAGCGTATCGTGTCCCGGTTACACTGCTGTTTAATAAAATTGATTTATACAATTCTGAGGTTTTGCAAGACGAATTGTTCTTTTTGAAAAGTATGTATAAGTCGTTGGGATATGGTGTGGTAGAGCTATCTGTTACCGAAAAAATAAATATTGATGAGGTTCGGAAAATTACAAAAAGTAAAGTTTCACTTATCTCAGGACACTCGGGCACAGGCAAGTCCAGTTTAATAAAAGAGTTGATTCCGGACATTGAAATAGAGATTGGAAATTTATCGGAATACCATCGGGTAGGGCAAAATACCACTTCGTTTTCGCAGATGTATGAGCTGCCGCAAGGTGGTTATTTGATAGATACACCGGGAATAAAAGGATTCGGATTGTTTGATTTTGAAAAATCGGAGATTTCGCATTTTTTTCGCGAGATATTTGAAATAGGCAAACAATGCGAGTTTAATGATTGTACACATACACACGAACGGAATTGTGCCGTTAAAAAAGCCGTTGAAGAAGGCGTTATCAGTATTACCCGCTACGAGAGTTATCTCGACATTTATTTTGACGAAAATGAAAAATACCGGAAACCGTATTAAAAAGACTAAATCAGAAGGTTATACTGATATCACATTTGTTACCAAAAGAAAATCAAGCAGATAAAACACCATAAATAAGACACTGGCAATGCCGTTGGTGGTAAAAAATGCCAGATTTACACGGGAGAGATTACCGGGCTTCACTATCAAGTGCTGATAAAAAAGAAGTATGGAAAAAACGCCGGTGCCAATCCAGTAAAAACCCGAAGTCATATCTTGCAAAAAGCCGATAGCCAACAATAAACCAAATGTTATTAAATGAAGGAACAACGACAACCACAACGACCGCTTTTGTCCCAAAGTCGCAGGAATGGATTTCAGATTCATTTGCTTATCGAAATCAATATCTTGTAAGGCGTAAATAATATCGAATCCGGTAACCCAAAACAACACGGCAAACGACAACAAAACAGGAATTAACTGGAACTCGGGCTTAACGCACAAAAACGCTCCGATGGGTGCCAAACTCAACCCCAAACCCAAAATAAAGTGTGCCGAAGCACTAAACCGCTTAAAATAGCTGTATCCTAAAATGACAATCAACGCCACCGGTGCCAGCAAAAATACCATACGGTTGATGAAATAAGTTGTAATCAGGAATAACAACGAGTTTACAATCACAAAGATAAGTCCTGTCTTAGGCGAAATTTTCCCGGCAGGAATCTCACGAACAGCCGTGCGGGGATTTGCCTTGTCAATGTCGCGGTCGAGATAACGGTTAAAACCCATTGCGGCACTACGGGCAAAAACCATATCGAGCAAAATGAAAACAAAGATTTTCCAGTCGTAATGTGCCACTTGTTGCGATGCCATCAAAAAACCGATAACGGCAAACGGCAACGCAAAAATAGTGTGGGCAAATTTTACCAGCGACAAAAAATCTTTTACGCGAGCCATTAAGCTAATAATTTTTGATAAATCATCATATTCTCATCATCGAAAATACAAAAAATTACTTTTTCCGGTTCAGTATGGTTTTTCAGAAAATCTTTGACCGTGGTAACGGCAATTTCCGCAGCCCGTTGTTTCGGAAAACGATACACGCCCGTACTGATATTAGGGAAAGCTATGGTTTTCACATCGTTCTCCACAGCGACTTCCAAACTCCGCCGGTAAGCAGAAGCCAGTAAATTTTCTTCATTATTTTTCCCGCCATACCAAACGGGTCCTACCGTATGAATGACAAATTTGGCAGGCAAATGATAGCCCTTGGTAATCTTGGCATCGCCGGTGTCGCATCCGTTGAGCAAGCGGCATGCTTCCAGTAGTTCCTTTCCTGCCGCACGATGAATAGCTCCATCTACGCCACCGCCACCAAGCAACGAGCGATTTGCCGCATTAACAATGGCATCTACCTGTAAGCGGGTAATATCGCCTTGCACTATTTCGATACGGGAATCCATCATTATTGGCGGATATCAGCACCTGTTTTTTCTGTCAGGTTTCTGATAACCTTACTCATTAATTTATTGATTTCTTTGTCGCTCAGCGTTTTGCGTTCGTCTTGCAAAATCAGTCTTACGGCATACGATTTTTTATTTTCGCCAAGGTCTTTACCCTCAAACACATCAAACAGAGAAATATCTTTGATTAGTCGTTTGTCTGCCGAAGCAATGGCTTCGTGAATCTTATCAAACGAAACCGTTTTATCAATCAACAGAGATAAATCCCGTTGCACCTCAGGATATTTTCGCAACGGCTTAAATTGAATCCGGCTGTCTTTCAATAGTTCAAATACGGCAGTCCAGTTAAATTCGGCAAAATAAATAGTTTTATCAATGTCAAATTTCTGCAACAACGATTTTTTAACGGCTCCAAACGAGACAATAGCATTTTGATTTACCGAATAAGTAAGTC
Source organism: Bacteroidales bacterium (assembly GCA_027073875.1). Lineage (GTDB taxonomy): Bacteria > Bacteroidota > Bacteroidia > Bacteroidales > JALTDM01 > JALTEO01. The sequence continues at coordinate 3,667 of JALTEO010000149.1, read as the reverse complement.
CGTAAGCAAAAATATCTTCCGGCACTGATGAATCAGATTCAAAATCACTAATTCCCAAACGGTGAAGCACCTCTTCGACAGAAGTTTTCAGCGAAAAAAAGTCATATTTTGAAGTCTGGACATCCCAAGCATTTTCACCAAACTGTCCCACTTGTGCCAATCCTAAGTGCATCTCTCCGGAAAAACTGTCAGCACTGAGTTTAATGTTTTTATCAAACTGATAAACATTGCCAAATTCAAAAAAGCGAATATCTTTCTTTTTACGGTTTACATTCAGTTGAATGCTTTGCAGAAAGCCAAAAATTAAGGTCTGGCGGATAATATTCAACTCATTACTTAACGGATTTTTTATTTGAGTCAGTTTCTCTTTAGGATAGGTTGTCAGATTATCATAAAACGATTCTGCCGAAAGAGAATTATTCATTATCTCAAAAAATCCTTTTGCCGCCAACATATCGGAAATCGTATTTTTCACTTTCTCGGTATCAGGATGGTCATAAAATGACAAAACAGATTTTACTTGATCGGGGATTTCCACATTATTATAACCGTAGAGTCGCAGAATTTCCTCAACCACATCGGCTTCACGCGTAACATCTACACGATAAGTAGGAATAGACAACAACAAACTTTTTTCCTTTTCAGCTTCTATTTCTATTTCCAGTCCTTTTAGCAGATTTTTAATGTCAGGTTTTGAAATTTCTTTTCCGATAAGCGAATTAACAGAACTAAAAATAATTTTTACCAACCGGTTATTTATTTTCTCGGGATAAACATCTTTGATATCCATTGCTATCTCTCCGCCTGCCAACTCTTTAATCAGCATAGCCGCCAACTGAAGCGGATAAATGGTATTGTTGGGGTCGGTGCCGCGTTCAAAACGAAATGATGCATCGGAATTGATACCGTGTCGTTTTGCTGTTTTGCGGATATACACCGGATTGAAATAGGCACTTTCCAAAAATACGGCTTTGGTATTCTCCGTAATCCCTGAATCAAAACCACCCAAGACACCTGCCATACACATTGGCTCCGACTCATTACAAATCATCAAATCGTTTTCGTCAAGCGAACGGTCAATTTCGTCAAGTGTTTTGAACTTTGTTCCTTTCGGCATTGTTTTCACAATCACTTTTTTGCCTTTAATCTTTGCCACATCAAACCCGTGTAGCGGCTGTCCCGTTTCGTGCAAAACAAAATTAGTGATATCTACCACATTATTTATTGGATTTAACCCAATTGCTTTCAACTTATTTTTTAACCAATCGGGTGATTCTTTTACCGTGATATTGTTAATAGTAACACCCGAATAGCGTTTGCAAGCATCTGAATTTTCAATTTCTATTTCGATGGGCAAATCTTGATTATCCGTTTTAAAATCTACCGGTCGTTTTTTGAGTGTATAAAGCACATCATCAAACTGATTGTAATAAGCGTATAAATCGCGGGCTACACCATAGTGCGAAGCGGCATCAATTCGGTTGGGGGTCAAATCAATTTCAATGACTGTATCCGGCTGTAAATTAAAATATTCCGCTGCCGGCTGCCCTACTTTGGCATTATCGTCCAAAACCATAATCCCGTCGTGTGAAGTTCCCAGCCCAATCTCGTCTTCGGCACAAATCATCCCTTCGGAAACCGCACCACGAATCTTTGATTTTTTGATTTTAAATTCATTATCACCATCATATAAAACCGTTCCAACGGTAGCCACTACCACTTTTTGATTGGCTGCCACATTCGGGGCTCCACAGACAATATCCAAGGGTGTATCACCGCCAACATCTACTTTTGTTACCGAAAGATGATCGGAGTTCTCGTGTTTTTTTGCTTCCAATACTTTGCCAATGACCAATCCCTTTAGTCCGCCTTTTACCGGATAATAAGTTTCCGTTCCCGCCACCTCTAAACCGATGTCTGTCAATACAGTTACAATCTCATTGAGCGGTTTGTCAATATTGATTAATTCTTTGAGCCACGATAATGATATCTTCATTTTTGTTCCCTATTTTAATTAAGCGTGCAAAGTTAATGGATTTTTAGTTGATTGGTATTTTATCTACCTTCAAAGTTTAAAATCTATATTTTTTTATGTAAAAATTCTTAACAAAAATTAACAGCACCACTCTACACGAATTTTATTATCTTTGCCGCCATATCGAAAGCAGGTTTATATGTCATTATTAAAAGAAAAAATTATTTCCGAGGGGATAACCTTTGACGATGTTTTGTTGGTTCCCGCCTATTCGGAAGTGCTTCCACGCGAAGTCAACACCTCCACCCGATTTTCAAAAAACATTAAAATTAACATCCCGATTTTGTCGGCTGCCATGGATACGGTTACCGAATCTAAGTTGGCTATTGCCATTGCTCGTGAGGGAGGCATAGGCATTATTCATAAAAATATGTCTGTTGAATCGCAGGCAAAAGAAGTAAAAAAAGTGAAACGGGCAGAAAATGGAATGATTTACGACCCCATTACCATTAGTCCGTCAGGAACGGTTGGCGAAGCCCTTCAGTTAATGGCAGAATTTAAAATTGGCGGTATTCCGGTAGTTGACAAAAACCGTATTTTAGTAGGTATTGTTACAAACAGGGATTTGCGTTTTGAAGAAAAAATGGATCGTTCTGTTTCGGAGGTAATGACACACAAAAACCTGATAACCACACAACAACACATTAGCTTAATAGAAGCAAAAGAAACTTTACAGAAATATAAAATTGAAAAATTACCGGTTGTAAATGACAAAAATAAATTAATCGGACTTTTAACTTTTAAAGATATTACAAAAGCTGAAGACCGCCCCAATTCCTGTAAAGACCACAAAGGCAGATTACGAGTTGCAGCAGCTGTAGGTATCAGTGGTGATGTTTATGAACGCATTGATGCACTGGTAAAAGCCGATGTGGATGCCATAGTTATTGATACGGCACACGGACATACAAAGGGTGTAATTGGCGTTTTAAAAACCGTTAAGAAAAAATATCCGGAGCTGGAAGTTGTTGTCGGAAATATTGCTACTGCCAAGGCGGCTGTTGATTTGGCAAATGCCGGAGCCGATGCCGTAAAGGTTGGAATTGGTCCAGGTTCCATTTGTACCACCCGTATCATTGCCGGTGTAGGTGTTCCGCAACTAACAGCTATTTACGATGTGGCACAAGCACTGAAAGGGAAAAATGTTCCCGTAATTGCCGATGGCGGTATTCGTTATTCGGGCGATATTGCCAAAGCACTTGCTGCCGGAGCCGATAGTGTAATGGCAGGTTCCATTTTTGCCGGTGTTGAAGAATCTCCGGGTTCTACCATCATCTTTCAGGGACGAAAATTTAAGACCTATCGTGGTATGGGCTCGTTAGAAGCCATGCAAAAAGGGTCGAAAGACCGGTATTTCCAAGATATGGAAAGTGATATCAAAAAATTGGTTCCGGAAGGTATTTCAGGCAGAGTACCATTTAAAGGCACCTTATCTGAAGTTATTTACCAACTTATTGGCGGATTGCGGGCAGGTATGGGCTATTGTGGTGCCGAAAATGTTTCGAAACTGCATGATGCTAAATTTGTTAAAATAACCGGTGCCGGACAAGTAGAAAGTCATCCGCATGATATTACCATTACAAGTGAAGCACCTAACTATAGTCGTTAATCATATAAAAATCATTAATAAAT
>JALTEO010000148.1 GCA_027073875.1 Bacteroidales bacterium | reverse complement strand
CAGCATCTTTTAAATAGAGAGATTCCGAAACAAGTTCGGAATGACGGAAGGATTTCAGAGCAGGCACTCAAAGAAAAAATTCTTCCCTTGATGGTTTATCCACGAATGCAGTTCGGGAGGAGACGCAGATGGGTGACGAACAAAAAATATATCATTTTGCTTATCTTTGTGTTGCGAAATCAAAAACTTGTGTGAGTAATATGTTGTTTAAAATGATGAATATAAAATAATTAACATTAAAAAAAATACTATGGGAAAAACTTTTGTTGAAAAAATATTAAATGCGAATACGGGTTCAATTGTTTTTGTAAAACCCGATATTATCTTGACACACGATAATACTTCCAGTATTTTCAAGACATTTCAGAAGATGGGCGGGCATAAAGTCGCCGACCCTAATCAGATGCTGGTGGTATTGGACCATAATGCACCGCCAACCACAGCGGCATTGGCAACACAATACGAAACCATTCGGCAGATTGTCAAGGAACAAGGTATTAAACGGTTTTATGATTCTGGAAAAGGAATCTGTCATCAGATAATGAGTTACCACGCAAGACCGAAAATGGTAATTGTTGGTAGCGATAGTCATACTTGCACTGCCGGTGCTTTCAATGCATTGGCTGCCGGTATTGATAGAACGGAAGCGGCAAGTATTTGGCGACAAGGTGAGACATGGTTACGCGTGCCGGAATCGATTAAAGTAACACTTCGTGGAAAATTACCTAATGGTGTTTATGCTAAGGATTTAGCGTTATGGATTATTGGTATGATGGGGTCCGATGGAGCCAATTATATGAGCATTGAATATCACGGCGACGGTGTTAAATCGTTAAGTATTGCCGACAGGATGACCATTGCTAATTTGGCTTCGGAAATGGGGGCTAAGAATGCAGTCTTTCCTGCTGATGAGGTGTTGTTTGATTTCCTTGGTGAGGAAATGGAAGGAATCTGGGCTGATGATGATGCAACATATTTTAAAGAATACGAAATTAATCTGTCGGAATTGTTTCCTGTTGTTGCTGCTCCGCATCATGTCGATAATGTAAAAGCTTTGGCAGAAGTAGAAAATACAGCGTTGAACGAAGGTGTTATCGGAACTTGTACTAATGGAAGAATTGAAGATTTGCGGGTTGCGGCAGAGATTTTAGATGGGAAAAAAATCAAAGAGGGATTTCAGTTGGTGGTCGTTCCTGCCTCGCAAAAAATCTATTTGCAGGCAATTTCGGAAGGATTAATTCCAAAATTGATTAATGCCGGAGCTCAGATATTATCAGCATCGTGTGGACCTTGTTTAGGCACGGGACAAGGCATTCCTGCCGATGGTTACACGGTGATTTCTACAGCAAATCGTAATTTCCTTGGTAGAATGGGAAATAAAAATGCAAGTATTTATTTAGCATCACCGGCAACAGTGGCTTGGTCGGCTGTCAACGGAAAAATTACCGACCCGCGGGGAAAATCGGGAAATGAGAAATTTCCGTATTCGCGGGAGCAGAGCAATACTTTAACGATTCCTGAAGGAGAGATTCGCCGCGTCAATGGGGTGTGGGATTATCACGATGTGGATAATTTGAATACCGACCAAATGTTTGCGGGGAATCTGACATATAAAGTGCTGAGCTCTGAACCTGAAGCTATTATTCCGCATCTGTTTGCAGGATTTGATACTAATTTTGTAAAACATGTACAAGCCGGTGATGTGATGATTGTGGGTGATAATTTCGGCTGTGGCAGTTCGCGTGAGCATCCTGCCGTGGGGTTGGCACATCTTGGCATTAAGGCGATTATTGTAAAATCTATTAACCGTATTTTTTACCGGTCATCTATCAATCAGGGTTTGTTGTTGATTGTTAATCCTGAGGTGGTTGAGAATTATCGAAATGGTGATACGGTAGATATCGATTTTAAAAAAGGTGAGATTTTGCTGAATGAAAAACCATATCATTTTGAGCCATTACCCGGAAAATTATTAGAAATTATTGAAAGTCACGGTCTTACAAATTGGATTTTAAAACAAACAATTTGACATCATTATCGGATATATTACCATTTTCCTTATGGGATGAACGGTTGGATTCAGACTTTTTAACCATTGCCGGACCTTGTAGTGCCGAAACGGAGGAACAGGTATTGCAAACGGCGGAAAAAATTCATGATTTGACAGATATACGCGTTTTCCGTGCCGGCGTATGGAAACCGCGAACCCGTCCGGGGTCTTTTGAAGGAGTAGGGGAACAAGCTTTTCCGTGGTTGAAAAAAGTGAAAGACAAATATAACTTTCTGATTGCTACTGAGGTGGCGACACCGCAACATGTTGAGAAAGCTCTTGCCAATGGAATTGATATTTTGTGGATTGGTGCAAGAACAACACCTAATCCATTTGCTGTGAGTGAGATAGCTGAATCGTTGAAAGGTGTTGATATTCCTGTCATGGTTAAAAATCCTATTAATCCCGATTTTGGTTTGTGGTTGGGGGCTTTGGAGCGGTTTCACAAAATAGGTATTCATAAATTGGCAGCCATACACAGAGGATTTTTTCCGTTTGAACAAACCAAATTACGAAATATCCCTAAATGGGAGATGGCTATAGAGTTGAAAAGTGAATGTCCTGATATGCCGTTAATTGCCGACCCGAGTCATATGGCAGGACAAGTGAAATTTGTAGGTGGTTTAGCTCAAAAAGCTTTGGATTTAAATTATAACGGGCTGATGATAGAAACCCATATTAATCCTTCTGTAGCAAAAAGTGATGCCCAACAACAATTATTGCCTGAGCAACTGAAAGAATTGTTGGATAAGTTGGTTTTTAAACAACAGGAAGTAATTGAAAATAACGGAAATGATTTGATTGAGTCGTATCGTGAGCAAATTGATTCGGTAGATTATCAGATGCTGGAACTGATGGCACAAAGAATGCAAATCGTTCGCAAAATTGGTGAATTTAAGAAAGAGAAGAAAATTACTATTTTTCAGTTGCGGCGATGGATTGAGATTCTTCAAACCCGTAGTGACTTTGCCAAAAAAGCCAAGTTGTCGTCTGAATTTGTGAAACAAGTAATGCGATTAATTCACAAGGAATCTATCCGTCAACAAACAGACACTTCCAAGGATGATTGAGGGAAACAGACACTTCCACATTAATAATGGGAAATTAAAGAAAACAAATGCTTCCACCTTAATAAAGTGGGATTGAGGGGGTTGTTGACGATTTGGCATCAATAGGCTCGTACTTTTAGCACGGGTATAAAATATATAAAAGATGGTCATTTTGGCGGTATTTTAGTTTGGTAACTCGCTTTATTTATACAAAAACGAAGTAAAAGGAACGCGTCATGCTGAATTTGTTTCAGCATCTAAATAGATTCCGAAACGAGTTCGGAATGACGAAAGTGCAGGAAGTTCTGGATAGAAAATCCTGAAACCTTTGCAAAACTTCTGATTTTGTCATTCTGAACGCAGTGAAGAATCTGTAAGTGATTACTATTCAGTATGTTGAGATTCTTCGCACTGCTCAGAATGAACAGCTTCTTTTGGGTTTTGCAAAGGTCTCAATCCTATGAATTTTTCGGTAGAAACACTAAAATCGTGACAAAACATTTTTTGGGATTAATCTATAATATTTTAGATTATAAATGAATAACCTCATCGTGAGCTGCTGCCGCTGCTTCCATAATGGCTTCACTCATAGTTGGATGCGGATGAATGGACTTTATCAAATCTTTTGCTGTTCCGTTTAGTTTTTTGCTGACAACTAATTCCGCAATCATTTCCGTAACATTATATCCGATAAGATGAGCACCAAGTAATTTGTCTGTTTGCTTGTCGAAAATAAGCTTTACAAATCCTTCGTTATGCGAAACGGCAGTCGCTTTTCCTGATGCTGTAAACGGAAATTTTCCGATACGATATTCAATACCTTTGTCTTGAACGGCTTTTTCCGTTAAACCGACGGAAGCCACTTCGGGAGTCGTGTAAACAGCCGATGGGATATTGTTGTAATCAACAGGAACAGGTGATTGTCCCGCAATTTTCTCAACACAGGTAATTGCCTCTGCCGAAGCTACATGTGCCAAAGCGGGTGTGTCAATAATATCGCCGATGGCATAGATGTTTTGAATGTTGGTATGGTAATACTCATCAACTACAATTTTTCCTTTTTCCGTTTTAATACCAATAGTTTCCAAGCCGATGTTTTCAATGTTGGCAGCAATACCGACAGCTGAAAGGACAATTTCCGCTTCCCGTTCAACAGTTCCTTTTGGTGTGTCAATGGTAACGCGACATAAATTTCCAAAAATATCTACTTTGGTAACCGATGATGAAAGCATTACTTCAATTTTTCGTTTCTTTAGTTCACGGGCGAGTTGTTTAGATACATCTTCGTCTTCAAGCGGGACAACATTGGGCAAGAATTCTACAATTGTAACTTTTACCCCCATACTGTTGTAGAAAAATGCTAATTCGGTTCCAATGGCACCAGAGCCGATGACAAGCAATGATTCAGGAAGTTTCGGTAATGTCAATGCTTGGCGATAACCGATAATTTTTTTCCCGTCAATGGCAAGTCCGGGCAATTCCCGTGCACGGGCACCGGTAGCCAAAATAATGTTTTTTGCTTGTATGTCAGTTATTTCACCTTTTTCGTTAGTTGCCGTTAATGTGTGTGTGTCTTTTAATTTTCCTTCCCCTTGGATGACAGTAATATTATTTTTTTTAAACAGATATTCAATGCCTTTACTCATTCGTGCAGCTACCTCGCGGCTACGGGTAATAATAGCTTCAAAATTGGGTTGTGCCGTGCCTTCAATATGAATTCCGAATTTTTCGGCAGCTTGAATATCATTTAATATTTGTCCGCTTTTCAGAAGTGCTTTCGTGGGAATACAGCCCCAGTTTAGACATATTCCACCGAGTTCTGCCCGTTCGATAACAGCTACTTGCATACCGAGTTGTGCACCGCGAATTGCGGCAACATATCCACCCGGACCACTTCCCAAAACCACTAAATCATATTGTTCTGCCATAATGAGTTTGCTTTTTGTAAAATACTAACCTTGCAAAATTAACTCTTTTTATTGACCGTATTCAAAACAAAGTTGTATTTGTTTTTGATGACTGAGAATTTGTTTTATTTTTATAAAAATGCTCAAAAGCTGTGATAATTTTCTACATCCTTTCCGGCACTTCAATACCTAACAATGCCAGTCCGTTTTTAATGGTATTTGCAACCTTTTCAGAAAGCAGTAAACGAAATTCGGCAATGTGCTTCTCGGGATTTTTCAAAATAGGATTTTCTTGATAAAATTTATTAAATGCCTTTGCCAAGCCGTACACAAAATTAGCAATTAAAGATGGGTTTAAGCTCTCTGCCGCCTGAGATACAACCTGAGAAAAATCAAAAATCCATTTCAGTATTTCGCGTTCATTTTCATTTAGTTGATAGTCGGTAATGTGTAGAGCCGGTTTCATTGCTTTTTCTGTGGCTTTTCGCAATAACGATTGGATGCGGGCATACGAATATTGGATGAATGGTGCTGTATTCCCTTCAAAATCAACAGACTGCTCGGGATTGAACAGCATTTCTTTTTTTGCATCTACTTTCAAAATAAAATACTTCAAAGCACCTAAGCCCACAATACGGTAGATTTCTTGTTTCTCATTTTCTGTCAAATTATCCAATTTTCCCAGTTCATCAGCTTTTATCTTGGCTTGTTTCAGCATTTCCGCAATCAAGTCGTCAGCATCTACCACAGTACCTTCACGCGATTTCATTTTTCCGTGTGGCAGATTAACCATGCCATAAGAAATATGATGGATTTTCTCGCCATCATATCCTAACTTGTCAATTACCAGTTTTAGTACCTTGAAATGATATTCTTGTTCATTTCCAACCACATACATATACTCATCGGCTTGCCAATCTTTTTGACGAATTAAATAAGTGCCGATATCCTGTGTCATATATACCGAAGTGCCGTCAGCCCGTAACAACAATTTTTTGTCCAATCCGTCGTCTGTTAAATCAATCCATACGGAACCATCGGAATTTCGTTCAAAAACACCTTTTTCCAAGCCCTCTAATACGACTGCTTTTCCGTTTTTATAAGTTTCCGACTCATAATAGATTTTGTCAAAATTGATTCCTAATTTCTGATATGTTTCGTCAAATCCGGCATACACCCAACCATTCATTTTTTGCCACAGCTCCCGGACTTCCTTGTCATCATTTTCCCATTTTACCAACATTTCACGGGCAGCAGTCATCAGTTCCGATTCGTGTTCGGCTGTTTCTTTATCCATTCCACCGGCTTGCAAGGTTTCAATTTCTTCTTTATATTTTTTATCAAACAATACATAATAATCACCTACCAATTTATCACCTTTTTTCCCTGTCGTTTCAGGTGTTTCATCGTTACCAAACCATTGCCAAGCCAACATTGATTTACAGATATGGATGCCGCGGTCATTGACAAGATTTACCTTTACAACTTCATTACCCGCTTTTTTCAGAATCTTTGATAAACTGTCACCTAAAAGATTATTACGAATATGTCCGAGATGAAGCGGTTTGTTTGTGTTTGGCGATGAAAATTCCAAAACGATTTTTTCTTTTTCACCCGAAGCGGAAGATAAGTTATGCGTTAAAACTTTTGTCCAAAATTGATTGGTTAAAACAATATTCAGAAAACCTTTGATGACATTAAAATCGGTCACTTCTTCAAGGTCATTTTTTAATATTTCACCAATAGCGTTGGCAGTGTCTTCAGGATTTTTTTTCGTAAATCGTAAAAAAGGAAAAACATTCAGCGTAAAATCACCTGTAAATTCCTTGCGTGTTTTTTCAATCTTGATTTGCTCCAAAGAAACGGTTGCACTATAGTTTTCAGATAAGATATTTTGTACTTTCTCTGATATTTTTTGAATAATATTCATCATTAAAATCGTTTTTGGTGCGGCAAAGATAATAACCTGAGTTCGATATAAGAAATATTCACAGCTTTTTGATATTTTTCTTAGGCGAGTCATATTTTTGAAGGACTATCGGGATAATTCAATAAAATATGAGGAAGTATAAGGGGAATATCATAAAGCCCTATAGGGAAAGCAAATAGAAAGAATCTTTTAAAAAGAAATCTTTTGTAATAACCCGTTATGACTGCAAGATTCCTTTTCAAAATCTTAATCCCTATTTGTTTTCTGTGATTCATTTATTATATCGAACTCAGGTTAATGGAAAAAACAACTGGCACCGAAGTGTAAACAGGTATGATATGGAAAATTTATGGAATTTTCTACTTTTCGTCATTCCGAATTTATTTCGGAATCTTTTTTTTAGACCATGAAACAAGTTCAGGGTGACGAGCACAGGAGAAACAAGTTCATGACACTTCCCTTTTTGTAGGATTCCTCATTTTTTGTCTTCGACAGAAGAAATATTCACAGCTTTTTGATATTTTTCAGTAAGTTTGTACCCAAAATTACAGAAAATGCCTGATAAAAAGAACATTCGCGTCCGTTTTGCACCAAGTCCTACGGGACCACTTCATATCGGTGGTGTACGAACCGCACTTTTTAATTATTTGTTTGCCCGTCATCATGGCGGCACTTTCATTTTACGAATCGAAGACACTGACCAAACAAGATATGTCGATTTTGCCGAAGATTATATTGTGGAATCCTTAGCTTGGGCGGGTATTACCATTGATGAAGGACATACCGCCGGCGGTGATTACGGACCTTACCGGCAATCGGAACGAAAAGCTATTTATCGTCAATATGCAGAGCAATTGGTAAACGATGGATTTGCTTATTACGCCTTTGACACGCCACAGGAATTAGAAGCCATGCGTGAACGGCTTACACAAGCAAAAAGCACGACTCGTCAATATGACAGCCACACACGAATGACGATGCGTAACTCGTTAACGCTATCCGAAGATGAAGTAAAGAAATTATTAGATGCCGGAACCAAATATGTTGTCAGATTAAAAACACCCGAAAATGAAACTATTTCGTTTTATGATATTGTCCGTGGTGAGGTTTCGTTCAACACTTCGCAACTTGACGACAAAGTATTGTTTAAATCCGATGGGATGCCGACTTATCATTTGGCAAATGTAGTGGATGACCAGCTAATGAAAATTTCGCATGTTATCCGTGGTGAAGAATGGCTGCCTTCTACGCCATTGCATTTATTGCTTTATCGTTATCTGGGATGGGAAAATGAAAGACCGGAATTTGCTCATTTGCCATTAATTTTAAAGCCCAATGGCAACGGAAAATTAAGTAAACGAGATGGCGATATGCTTGGTTTTCCCGTGTATCCGTTAGATTGGGTTGATGCGAAATCAGGAGAAGTTTACAGTGGTTTCCGTGAAAACGGTTATTTCCCCGAAGCATTTATCAATATGTTGGCATTTCTGGGTTGGAACCCGGGTACTGAACAGGAATTTTTTACAATGGACGAACTGATTGCTGCGTTTACAATGGAACGAGTCGGAAAATCAGGCAGTAAGTTTGACCCCGAAAAAGCCAAATGGTATAATCATCAATATTTTCTACTGAAAGATAGTACAGATTTGTTACCGATTTTTGAGCAAGAAATTAAAACCCACAATATTCTTGATTTCAGTTCCGAAAAATTATTGAAGATTGTCGAGCTGATAAAGTCACGAATCAACTTTACGACGGAATTTTGGGATTGGGCATTTTATTTTTTTGAATCACCAAAAACATACGAAGAAAAAGCCGTAAAAAAGTTTTGGAAAGGCGATGCCCCTAAATATTTGGTAGATACGCTTACCATTTTTGAGAACAACAAAAATCTTCCCACTACCGAAATTGAAATGTTAGTAAAACAATATATTGAAGAAAACCAATTAGGATTCGGGAAAGTATTTAATGCTATTCGAGTTGCTATATCAGGTACATCGAAAGGTCCCGGAATCTTTGAAATAATTGAAATAATAGGTGTCGAAGAAACCATTTCGCGAATGAAAGCAGGATTGGAATTTTTAACTCATTTTATTCAGACAAAAACGCAGTGAATCGTATGAATATAAGATGGATGGTGGAATGGAAAACGGGAGATAAGAGCGTCATGCTGAACTTGTTTCAGCATCTAATTATTATATTGCTTAACAAACAGATTCCGAAACAAGTTCGGAATGACGGAAGGGCAGGTAAGTTCGGGATAGGTTCTCTCCCAAGGATTCTCCCAAAGGGATTCCTTCGGAGCTTCGGTGCTTTGGACAAGGGAGGAATTCTCACCTTGACGGTTTATCCTCGAACGCAGTTCGGGAGGAGACACAGATATGGTGAACAAAATAAAATTGTAAAAAGACTATATTATTCTGAATATATG
>JALTEO010000147.1 GCA_027073875.1 Bacteroidales bacterium | reverse complement strand
ATTCCAATTATCGGATTAACTATTCAGACTTCCGACTTTGCAAAGATTGCCTTGATAATGTATTTATCCAAGCTGCTGGCACAAAAGCAAAAAGACAACCAGATAAAAGATCTTAAAGAAGGATTCAGACCTCTGATAATTCCAATATTGCTGACTGTTGCACTTATTTTTCCTGCTAATTTCTCAACGGCAGCACTTCTGTTTACCGTATCGCTTATTCTACTTTTTATCGGACAGGTAAAATTTAGTCATATCATTTCATTGGTAGCAATAATGTTGGTATTTGGATTATCCTTCATCTTTATTGGTTCTCATTATATGGAACATTCTCGGGTAGCTACTTGGAAAAACAGAATTGAACACTTTTGGAATCAAGATACGGCAGTTGACGAGTCGGCAAATTTTCAGGCAAACCAAGCCAAAATTGCTATTGCAACAGCAGGGATTATGGGCAAAGGTCCCGGCAACAGCACTCAGAAAAACATTTTACCCCACCCTTACTCTGATTTTATTTTCGCCATCATTATTGAGGAATACGGACTTGTAGGAGCAATCATTTTAATCGGTTTTTATTTGATTCTGCTTTACAGGGCAATTATAATAGTGAAAAAAAGCACCGGCTACTTTGCCTCTTTTTTAACCATCGGATTGACATTACTCATTACAATGCAAGCATTTATCAATATTGGTGTCGCTATCAATTTATTCCCCGTTACGGGACAAACGCTGCCATTAATCAGTATGGGTGGCACCTCATTAATTTTTACCAGTTCAGCCATCGGTATGATATTAAGTGTTAGCAGGTCAATGGCACAAGAAGAAAAAAGCAATAACGAAGAACAAAAAAATACAGAACAAGAAACTGAAATAAATAAAACAATTATAGAAAATGAGAGCATTAATTAGCGGCGGTGGAACCGGCGGACATATTTTCCCTGCTATTTCAATAGCCAACGAGATAAAACGGCAAATGCCCGATTCGGAAATTTTATTTGTCGGTGCCAAAGGGAAAATGGAAATGCAAAAAGTCCCTGCCGCAGGATACAAAATCATTGGATTACCGGTGCGTGGTTTTCAACGGCGATTGACATTAAAAAATGTCAGTTTTTTCTTTAACCTGCTTGCCAGTATGATAAAATCACGATGGGTAGTCAACCAATTTAAACCCGACATTGCCATCGGCGTTGGTGGTTATGCCAGCGGACCAACACTAAGAACAACCACAACAAAAAAAATCAAAACACTAATTCAGGAACAAAATTCCTACGCCGGTGTTACCAACCGTATATTGAGTAAGAAAGTAGATAAAATCTGTGTTGCTTACGAAGGGATGGAAAAATATTTCCCCGCAGAAAAAATCGTCATCACAGGTAATCCAATCCGGCAAGACATTTTAAACCTCAACGAAAAAACAGCTGATGCGGCAAGTCATTTTGGTTTACAAGCAAACAAACGCACAATATTAGTTATTGGCGGCAGTTTGGGTGCCCTTTCTATTAACGAAGCTATCCATCAGGATTATCAAAAATTGATTGATGCCGACATTCAAGTCATTTGGCAAACCGGAAAATCTTACTTCCCACAAGTTACAGGGTTAGTAAAGGAACTTTCACCCAAAGGTGTTATTGTTAAGGAATTTATCAAACGAATGGATTACGCCTATGCCATTGCCGATATTATTATCTCACGGGCAGGAGCAGGCACTATTTCAGAATTGGCTGTTGTCAAAAAACCTTGTATTCTGGTGCCATCACCTTATGTAGCAGAAGATCATCAGAAAAAAAATGCAATGGCATTGGTCAATAAACAAGCGGCATTGTTAGTAGAGAATAAGAACACAAAAAAAGAACTGGTTGATACCGCATTGAAATTAATAAATGATGAGATTCAGAAAAAAATATTACAACAAAATATAGCTGAATTTGCCAAACCGGATGCAGCAAAAACAATTGTAAACGAAATTAAAAAATTATTGGGAACTAAGTGAGACCTAACGATTACACATATTATTATTTTATCGGCATTGGAGGCATTGGAATGAGTGCTTTGGCAAGGCATTTTCATCATTTGGAAAAAATCGTCAACGGATACGACAAAACCGAAACCCCATTGACCGGAAAATTACAAACCGAAGGCATCAAAATTCATTTTGAAGAAAAAGATGCTCAATTTCTGAAAAATAATTTCCCGAAAGACAAAACACTTGTCATTTACACACCTGCAATCCCCAAAGAAAACAAAGAACTTCTATTTTTCCGGACAGAAAATTACACCCTCTTGAAACGGGCAGAAATATTAGGACTAATCTGCAAAGACTATCAGAATATTGCCGTAGCCGGCTCACACGGGAAAACAACTATCAGCACTTTAACAGCACATCTTTTAGCACAATCACCCGTTGGTTGCAACGCCTTCCTTGGCGGCATCAGTAACAATTACAACACTAACTATTTATACAGCAAAACATCGCCATTTGTGGTTACCGAAGCTGACGAATACGACCGTTCATTTTTACAATTAGACCCTTATATTGAGATAATTACCGCCACAGACTTAGACCATCTGGACATTTATCACGATGAGGCAACTCTCTTGGCAAACTTCCAGCAATTTATAAATAAACTTAAACCGGAAGGCACACTGATACTAAACCACAAACTGAAAAACAAGTTTTCGCTGCCAGAAAAAACCGTAACCTACGGATTGACTCCCGCTGCTGATTTTTGGTCTGAGATTGTTGATTATCAAAATGGTATTTTTTCATTTCATACACCGACAAAAAATTTCTATAACCTGCAATTAGGCATTCCGGGTGATTACAATATTGAAAATGCCACTGCTGCACTGACCGCATTATTTTTAAT